>JALSSG010000115.1 GCA_026984355.1 Hydrogenothermaceae bacterium | reverse complement strand
TTAGTATTACTTTGTTTACTTCAGGATTTATATTCTCTTTTAAGAGTTGTTGTGATATTTCTAAGGCTTTTTGAACTGCGTATTTCTTTAGTTCCTGCTCTCCCCTTTTGATTTCTATTTCCACAGCTTCTTTTGCTTGTTTTTTTATTCTATCTGCTATTTCTTGAGCTTCCTTTAGTGCTTGTTCTCTTTCTAATTTGGCTGTTTCTTCTGCTATTTTTAAGCTTTCTTCTAATTTATATTTTGCTTCTTCTAATTTTTGATTTGCTTCTTCAAGTGCTTTTCTGCTATCATCTCTTGCTTTTTTGGCTTCTTCTACAATGTTTTTGATATTTTCTCTTCTATCAATAAAGAATTTTTTTATAAATTTCCATGCAACCAAGTAAAGTATGATTAACATTAAAAGTGTGTTTACTCCTTTCCAGAAAAGAGCTTTAGGTGTTAATAAGTCTTCAGCAGCAACAGCATGTCCAATTAGAAAAATGGAGATTATTAATAGTACATTTATTGAAGTTTTTTTCATGCTGCTTTCTCCTTCGGAAGTATTTTTTCAACTATCTCTTCAGCGAGTTTTTTGATTATAACATCCATAGTTTTCTTTTCTATTTCTATAACTCTTTCTACCTCTTTCCTTGCATCTTCTATCTCCTTTTCTGCTTCTTCTTGGGCTTTTTTTAGAATAGAAGCTACCTGTTCATTTGTTTCTTTTCTTGCTTCATCAAGAACTTTTTTTGATTCTGCTTTAACCTGTTCTAATATTTTGTTTACCTCTTCTAATATTTCTTGTGCCTTTTTATTGTTTTCTTCTGCTTCTTTAAATAATTTTTCTATAGTTTCTTCTCTTTCTTGCATTCCTTCAAGATAAGGGTCAAAATATATTTTTTTCATTACTACCATAAAAATTAAAAATAAAATAAGTTGTATAAAAATCGTAACATCTGGAATTACATGAACCAATGCTTTTTCCTCCTACATATACTTAGCAAAAACTCTAATAATATATCATATCAAAGAAAATTTTTGAATTCAAAAACTATAAGGTATAAATTCTAATATCTTAAAAAATTGAAAGGAGGAAGTTTAATGGAAGATAAAATCTGTAGAGAAGAAGGTGAAAATTTTCAAAAACTTGTAGATATAGTTGCAAAACTGAGAAAAGAATGTCCATGGGACAGAGAACAAACAAATCAAAGTATAAAAAATAATCTTATAGAAGAAGCTTATGAACTTTTAGAAGCTATAGAAGAAAATAATGATGAAGCAATGATAGAAGAATTAGGAGATGTTCTTTTACAGGTAGTTTTTCATTCTAAGATAAAAAAAGATGAAGGAGCTTTTGATATAAATGATGTGATAAAGCATTTAATTGAAAAATTAATAAGGAGACATCCGCATGTTTTTGGTGAAGAGAAAGCAAGGTCTGCAGAAGAGGTTCTAAAACAATGGCATAAGATAAAGCAGAAAGAAAAAGAGGGTAAATCAATACTTGATGGTATACCTAAGAGAATGCCTGCTTTAATAAGGGCTGTAAAGGTACAGGATAGAATGAAAAAAGTAGGTTTTGATTGGACTAAACTTGAACAGGTTTTAGATAAAATTCAGGAAGAAATTGAGGAGTTTAAACAGGCAAAAAGTAAAGATGAACTAAAACATGAACTTGGAGATATACTTATCGCAGTTACAAATCTTGGAAGATTAACAGGCATAGACCCAGAAGAAGCTCTTCATGAGGCAATAGATAGAACTATAAGACGATTTCAGTATATTGAAGAAAAAGCAGAAAAAGAAAATAAAAAACTTGAGGAGATGTCCCTTGATGAAATGGATAGAATTTGGGAAGAAGCAAAGAGTAAAGGATTATAAATTACACAAAAGGTTTATTCTTGATGAAAATAGTTTTTTGTATAAAGAAATATATTTTGCTTTAGATAAAGGATTAGATTTTATAGCAAATCTTGGTCATTCTACGTTTTTTATTTTTTATAAAGGAGTAAAAATTCTAACAGACCCTTTCTTAAGCCCTCATATATTTGGGATTAGAAGGCAAAAACCTGCAATTCGTCCTGATTTACTTCCTCCTATGGACTATATACTAATATCTCATGCCCATTATGACCATCTTGATATGAGAACTTTAAGAAGACTTCATAGAGAAGCTGTAGTTATAGTACCAGAAAATGTTAAACCTGTTTTTGGTATGACTAAATTTAAAGAAATCATCGAATTAAAAATATTTCAATCATATAAAGATAAAATAAATATTACCGCTCTTCCAGTAAAGCATAATAAGGGAAGGTCTATTCTTTTTCCAAACACTGAAACGGTAAGTTATTATTTTGAAATTAACAATAAAAGTTTTTATTTTGGAGGTGATACTGCGTATTTTGATGGATTTAAAGAAATAGGAAAACAGTATGATATAGAAATTGCATTTTTACCTATAGGTGGATATGAACCTACCTTGTTATTAAAAAATGTGCATATGAACCCGTGGGAAGCTGTGCAGGCGTTTATTGATTTAAATGCTTCCTTTGTTGTTCCTATACATTATGCTACTTTTCACACAATCCCTAAATTTGTAAAAATAGAAGCCCCTTTAAAACATTTTAAGGAAGAGATAAAGAGAAAAAATATAGAAGATAAAGCATATATAATAGAACCAAATAGTGTTATGCTTTTTCAAGAGTGTAATTAGAAGCTAATTTCAAAAAGTTATCTAAAAGAGTTTTTCCATATTCAGTAAGAACTGATTCAGGGTGAAACTGTACTCCCCATATTGGATATTTTTTATGCTTGATTGCCATAATTTCATCATCTTCACTTTTTGCTGTTATCTCTATATCCTCTGGTAATGTATTTTTATCGATAACTAAAGAATGGTATCTAACAGCTTCAAATGGAGAAGGAATATTTTTAAACAGTTCTTGTTGATTATGATATATTTTTGATGTTTTTCCATGCATAAGACATTTGGCTTTTATGATTTTTGCTCCAAAGGCTGCACCAATAGATTGA
>JALSSG010000114.1 GCA_026984355.1 Hydrogenothermaceae bacterium | reverse complement strand
ATATTTACTACTTATGCAGAAGAACTTGGAGTGTATCCTGGGCAGGATAAAGATAGAAGATATATATTGTCAGCTGGTTTGTCCTGGTAGTTTGAAATTAACCCTTGTATATAGTATACTACTAAATTGTTGACTTTATTTTCGGAGGATACTATGAACGCTCTAATAAAAGAGATAGAAAAAAAGTATATGCCAGAAAAAATTCCAGAATTTAGACCAGGAGACACAGTAAGAGTGCATGTAAAAGTAAAAGAGAGAAATAAAGAAAGAATTCAGGTTTTTGAAGGAGTGGTTATCAGAATTAAAGGTAGTGGAACTGGAAAAACTTTTACTGTTAGGAAAGTTTCCTATGGTGTAGGTATAGAAAGAATATTCCCATTTGCATGTCCTTCTATAGAAAAAATAGAAGTAGTAAAAAGAGGTAAAGTTAGAAGAGCTAAACTCTATTATCTTAGAGAACTTAAAGGTAAAGCAGCTAAGATTAAAGAAATCAAAGAATGGGAAATTATGAAGCGTGAAAAAGAATCAAAAGAGGCAAAAAAAGCTAAAGAGGAAGCTTCTAAAGCTTAATATTAATGATTGAAATTGAAAAAGATTTATTTTCAAAAGGATTTAAATATATAGCCGGTGTAGATGAGGCAGGAAGAGGACCTCTTGCAGGTCCTGTTGTTTCTGCATCTGTAATTTTTCCTCCTAATATAAAACCTTTTGTTCCTTCAGATTCAAAAAAGCTTTCTAAAAAAGAAAGAGAAGAGCTATATGACCAGATTAAAGAATTTGCTTTATCAGTAGGAATAGGAGTAGTAGATAGTAAAGTAATAGATAAGATTAATATTTTTAATGCTACTAAACTTGCTATGAAAAGAGCTCTTGATGACTTGAAAATGAATGTAGAAATTGTAATATCAGATTATATACAGTTAGAAGATTATGAATGTATAGCTTTAAAAAAGGCAGATGAAATAAGTCATACAGTCGCAGCTGCAAGTATAATTGCAAAAGTATATAGGGATAAAATAATGGAAGAGTTTTCAAAAATATATCCTCATTCATTTGATAGACATAAAGGATATCCAACAAAGCTACATATACAGGAAATAAAAAAGTATGGTATAACGCCTATACATAGAAAATCCTTTAGACTAAGCTACTAAGTGAAAAACTCCGAATAAATGGATAACTCTTTAAAGGTAATAAAACATTATGGAAGAAAGAATAATAAACTGCAGGCTTTATCAAAAACTTCAAAATAATGAAAAGCTATCTACAGAAGATATAAAAACATTAATGAACATAGTCAGAAAAGAGATAAATTTTCTAATTAGAAATAACATAATTCTTTCGCCTATGAATTATGAAAGATGGTTTAGAATTTTCTGTTATCTTCATGAGACAGGTAAAGAGTTAACAGATTTAGAAATATTAGGTTTATATAAGGATGTATTTTTTCAGGATACAGAAACTTTAAATATTCCTATAGATGCTAGACCTGCTGGTTTTGTAGAAAAACTTAAAAATGTTGCAGAAACAATAGATGAGAAATTACTTGAGATAATAAAAACAATAGATAACCATCAAAAAGAGATAGACCAGCATTCATTAGTAATAGAAGTAAATAAAGAAAAAGTAAAAGAAAATACAGAAATTTCTCAGGCACTAAATATAATTCTTAAAGAATTAGAAGAGTTAAAACAACAAAACAGTTCGTTAAAAGAAGAACTTAAAAAGTATCATATAGATATAGAGAAATTAAAGGAAGAATTACATCAAGCGAAAACAGAAGCTAATATAGACTTTCTTACAACTTTGTATAATCGTCGTAGATTTGAAAGAGCTCTTCTTGATATGTTAAGGGATTTTAAAGAAAGAGGTTATCCATTTTCAGTAGTACTTTTGGATATTGATGATTTTAAAGCTATAAATGATAAATACGGTCATCCAATTGGAGACCTTGTATTAAAGGAAGTAGCAAATATCCTAAAAAACTACCTTAGAGCCAATTCAGTTTCTGCAAGAATTGGAGGAGAGGAATTTGGAGTTTTACTGCCTGGAGTTGAAGTACAGGATGCAGTTAAAATAGCAGAAAGATTAAGGCAGATAATAGAAAATAGACATATAAGAGCAAACGGTGGGTTTATAAAATTCACAGCAAGCTTTGGAGTCACTCAGGTTAAGGCAGGAGACACACTAAACTCTATTATAGAAAGAGCTGATAAAGCTCTTTATAAGTCTAAACAGCTTGGAAAAAATAGAGTTTCTGTAGAGGTTTAGTTTATTTAAGATACTTTTTTATCCATCTTTCAAGTTCTTTATAACTTTGTCTTCCAAAGAATATTCTTTTTATAGTCAAATCTTTATCAAGCAAAAATGTTGTTGGACTACCAAGTATTCTATATTTTCTTAGAATTTCTTCTGTTGCAAATATACAGGGAATTTCTTCTATTCCTAATTCTTGTTTCATTCTCTTTACCTTCTGTGGACTTACTGTATCCATTACCATTATAGCTGTTTTGAAATTTTTATCTTTATATTTGCGATAAATATACTTAACATCATGTGGTATATATTTTTTACATACTTTACATGTTGTTTTACAAAAAACTAATAAAGTAACATAACCTTTAAAGTCTGTAAGCTTTACTACTTTTCCATTTTCATCTATTAACTTAAAGTAAGGGGCTCTAAGACCTTTACCATATGCATAAGTTAATGTTATTAATATTAGTAATGTGATTATTTTATTTCTCATAGTAAAAAATATATTCTATATTTTAAGTATTGTAAATATAAAACTAATAAAAGGTGGTAAAGATGGAAAAAGTAAAACTTAAGATAAAAAGGTTTGATGGAAAACAGGAAAAAATAGATGAGTTTGAAACTGAATATAATGAAAGAACAACAGTAATAGAAGCTCTCATACATATACAATCAGAAATAGACCCAACACTATCTTTTAGAGTTCAGTGTAGAGCAGCCATATGTGGAACGTGTGGTATGGTTATAAATGGTGAGTATAAATTAGGATGCAGGACAAAAATCAAAGATGTTGCTCAA
>JALSSG010000113.1 GCA_026984355.1 Hydrogenothermaceae bacterium | reverse complement strand
CCAAATAGTAGAAAAAATAAATCAACTTAAAGAAAAACAACAACAATATCTCAAACCTACAGCTCAAAGGAGAAGAGGACTTACTTATGATGAAATTCTACAGTTTGCTAACGCAGGTTTAAAGGTAAGAGGAATAAAAACAAAAAAACTAAAAGATATGGCTAGATGGATAGAAATACAAAAACATATAAAAAAACTACAAAAAGAAAAAGAAAAACTAGAAAGAAAAATAACCAGAGATATACTAAATAATGCTCATGTAATCTGTGCAACAAACTCCTCAGCTGGGGGGGAATTTCTAAAAGATAAAAAATTTGATATTGTTTTTATTGATGAAGCTTCACAGTCTACAGAACCAAGTTGTCTAATTCCTATGGTAAAAGCAAATAAGGTAATACTTGCAGGAGACCATAAACAGCTCCCTCCTACAGTTTTGAACCCTCAAGCTAAAGATTTATCTTTTACTCTATTTGAAAGATTTATACAAATATATCCAGAAGCTTCATATATACTTAGAATTCAATACCGTATGAATGATAAGATTAATCAATTTCCATCAAAAGAGTTTTATAATGGTTTACTCATTTCAGCACCAGAAGTAAAAGATATAAAGCTGTCAGACCTTATAGGAAAAACATATGATAATCCTGTTGTAAATGATATACCTATAGTTTTTATAGATACTAAAGGAGAGTTTCCAGAAAAAGTAAAAAAGGGAAGTAAATCTAAGTACAATCCAAAAGAAGCAAAACTAGTAAAAAAAATTGTAGAAACATTACTAAAATCAGGATTAAAACCAGAGCATATTGGTGTAATAACACCATATAAAGACCATGAAGATTACTTAAAAAAACTTATACATGAAATTGAAGTTCATACAGTGGATGGTTTTCAAGGACGAGAAAAAGAGGTTATTATAATTTCTCTAGTACGTTCTAACCCTGAAGAAGAAATAGGATTTTTAGATGATATAAGAAGATTAAATGTAGCTATTACCAGAGCAAAGAGAAAACTTATAATTATAGGAGATACAAAAACATTAGGAAATCACACTATTTATAAAAAACTTATTGATTATATTAAACAAGAAGGAATAATAATAGACTATACACAAATAGAGAAAGAAGAAAAAACCCCTGTGTGAAACAGGGGCACTTTTATTTTAAAGGCATAGATGCCGTTTCATTCTCATCATATATAGCTTCCCAGCCTGCTGGAGATTTAAACACTCTAATACACTTTATCTTTCTATTTTCATCAAGTTCAAACCAGTGTCTTGCTCCAGCAGGAACAACTATCAAGTCTCCTGCTTCTACATAAACATCAACAATTTCACCATTTATCTTTATTGGGAAGATGCCACTTCCATCTACAACAAATCTAACTTCATCATCTATGTGGTGATGTTCTTTTTTGAACATATCAAGTAATTTTTCCAAATTTGGAGTTTTTTCAGAAAGAACAACAATATCTTCTGCTACATATCCTTTTTCTCTCTTTAATCTTTCTAATTCTTCTTTATATGCATCGATAATAGCTTTTTGTTCTTCTTCTGTTAGGTCATAATTGGTTTTAAGGTGCTCAGGGAGTCTTTCTACACCCCATTTTTCATATAAAACTCCATACTTATCAAGAAATTTCTTTATTTCTTTTTCATCTTCTATAACCTTTCCTGTACTTCTAAAAACCACTTTAGCCATAAAATCACCTCCAGTACTAAAAATTAGATAAATCTAAAACTATTACATAACCTATCTTTTTCAATACCACTTATTTTATAACTACTATTTCTACTCTTCTGTTTTTAGCTCTACCTTCTGGTGTATCATTTGGAGCTATTGGTCTGGTATACCCATATCCTTTAGCTATTATTCTGTCTGGACTTATACCAAATTTTTCTACAAGAACTTTTTTTACAGCTTCTGCTCTTTTTTGGGACAGTTTCATATTATACGTATAGCTACTTCTAGGCGTTTTATCTGTATGTCCCTGTACTTCTATTTTTACTTCAGGATTAGCTTTTAGGTATTCTGCTATTTTCTTTAATTCTGGGTAGTACTTTTTCTTAACAACTGTACTGTTAGGGTCAAATTGAATAGTTAAAGTTATCTTTTTCATACATCCTGTTTCATCTACTTCAGCTCCTTCAGGAGTGTTAGGACACTGGTCTATATTGTCAGGAACTCCATCTTTATCAGCATCATAAGGACAACCTTCATCATTAACAGCTATTCCAACAGGAGTATCAGGACATTTATCTAAATAGTCAGGAACTCCATCTTCATCTGTATCTAATGGACAACCATCAGAATAAACAGGTGTACCTTTTGGAGTATTAGGACATTTATCTAAATAATCAGGAACTCCATCTTTATCACTATCAAGTGGACATCCTTCATTATCAACTGCTATACCTTCTGGAGTAAATGGACATTTATCCTGATAATCAGGAATTCCATCACCATCACTGTCTAAAGGACAACCCTTTTCATCAACAGCTATTCCAACAGGAGTATTTGGACACTCATCAAAATCATCAAGAACTCCATCATTATCATTATCTATGAATTTAGGTCTTTCTTTTTTATAGACTACAGGTTTACCCCAGAAATAACTAATACCAAATGTGATTAAATTATCAAGAACACCATTTGAAAGCCAGAACTGTTTAAACTCAGCTTTTAAACCTATATTCTTTGTAAGAACAGTTCTTAACCCAAATCCATAATCAAGACCTGGTGTAAGTTTTTCTACTCCACCAACACCAACTAATACATAAGGATAAAATCTCTTAGTAGCTTTAAAATGATAAGCTGCCTGAATACTATACACAAAAACTTTTGTTCCTGTAGTTTTGTTTTTCTTTATAGTTCTATCTGTAGGAACTAATCCTAAATTTGTTTCTATACTAAGATGTTTACCAAAAAACTTTTCCAGACCTATTCCAAAATAAAAGCTATTTTTAAATTCTTTATATTTACCTTTAACAACTCTATCACTGGCAAACATATGATAACCAAGATATGGCGTTATAACAAACCTATCTCTTAAAACATTTTCTTCTGCTTTAGAAGAAAAAACTAAAAACAAAACTAAAAAACTAAATAGTATGGAAAATCTCTTCATCTTATCCTCCTGTTTTTATACTCTTTTCCATTTTGTTCCTACAGGTGTATCTTCTAAAATAATACCTGCCTCTTTTAATTTATCTCTTATATAATCTGCAATTTCAAAATTTTTCTCCTTACGTGCCCTTTCTCTCAGTTCTATAAGTAGATTAACAAGCTCTTCGCTTATGTGGTCTTTTTCCTTTTCTAAATGTATCTGTTCTATCTCAATACAAGGCTGTAAACTATCAAAAAGACCAAATATATCCCTTCCAAGATTGTGAATTACTTCAGATGCTTCTTTGTAAGATTCAAGAGCTTTTTTTGATATTCCTTCATTTTTTACTGCTTTATCCTTTAGTATATTCATGGCTCTAACAAGCCCAAAAAGTGAAGCAAGAGCCTCTGGCGTATTAAAATCATCACTCATTGCTGCATAAAATTCTTTTTCTGCCTTTGCTATATCATCATAAAGATGTTCTTCAAAACCTTTATCCTCTGGCAGTTTTTCAAGTATAGAATAATCCTCAATAGCATTTTTTAAACGTTCATAAGCTTTCTTGGATTCATCCATTTTTTCCCAAGAGAAATCTAAAGGACTTCTATAATGAACAGAAAGAACTAATAGTCTTAAAACATCTGGGTCATATTTAGAGTATATTTCTTTTAAAGTTATATAATTCCCAAGGGATTTAGACATTTTTTGTCCGTTTACTGTAACAAGACCGTTATGTATCCAGTATCTTGCAAATGGTTTTTCTGATAAAGCTTCTGCCTGTGCCAGTTCATTTTCGTGATGTGGAAATGTAAGGTCTAAACCACCACCATGAATATCTATAGTTTCTCCTAAATGTTTAAAAATCATAGCTGTACATTCAGTATGCCACCCTGGTCTCCCTTTACCCCATGGAGAATCCCATGCAGGTTCACCAGCTTTTGCTGATTTCCATAATGCAAAATCTAAAGGGTCTTTCTTTTTTTCTCCTGGTTCTACTCTTGCACCAGCAATAAGCTCATCTATACTTCTTTTTGATAATTTGCCATAGTCTTTAAATTTTCTTACAGAGAAATATACATCTCCATCAACAACATAAGCATAACCCTTATCTATAAGCTTTTGTATCAAGTCTATTATATCTGGAATGTGAGTTGTTACTCTTGGTTCTACATCTGCAGGTTCTATTCTAAAATTCTCAGCATCTTCAAAATAAGATTTTATGTATCTATCAGCTATAACTGTAAAAGGAAGGCACTCTTTTTGAGCCCTATTTATTATCTTGTCATCTACGTCTGTAAAGTTTCTGACAAAAACAACATGATAGCCTAAATATCTTAAATATCTTCTAATAACATCAAAAACAATCAAACTTCTTCCATGTCCTACATGATTAACATCGTAAACAGTAACTCCACAGGTATAAATCTTTACCTCTCCTGGTTTGATAGGAACAAATTCTTCTTTTTTTCCAGTTAGAGTATTAAATACTTTTAAACTCATAATACCTTCCTAAATTAACAAATGGTAGAATTTCGTTGATATAATTATAACTCTAAAAAATTTATAAAAAAAAGTAAGGAGGGTTTTTTAAATGCCAAATTCTCAACGAAAAGACAGATTAATAAAAGAGTATATTCACGACCCATATTTTACAAAAGAAAAATATCCAGACCCATCTATATGTACTAAATGCGGTGTTGTATTCCATAACGGTATATTTGAATGGATAGAGCCTCCTCCTAAAAATGCAGCAAAGATAATATGTCCAGCATGCAGAAGAATAGCAGATAAGTACGAAGGGGGAATTGTACATTTAGAAGGAGAGTTTTTAGAAAAACATAAAGATGAAATCTTAAACCTAATAAAAAATGTAGAAGAAGAAGAAATCAAATATAGACCTCTTGAAAGAATTATATCTATAGAAGACAAAGGAAATGAAATAATAATAAAAACCACATACGAACATCTTGCAAGGAGAATAGGAGAAGCTGTGCATAAAGCTTATAAAGGAGATATGAAACTTCAGTATCCGGAAGGAATGAAATACGTTAGAGTATGGTGGAAAAGAGATTGAAGTTGAATGGAATTTAAATTTTTAGCATCTTATGTATTAGTTTTAATAGCCCTTTTTTATTCTTACAAAGAAAAGCTCGGTTTAGAAAAGACTTTATTCTTTAGCTCTGTAAGGGCTTTTTTACAACTACTTATCCTTGGATATATACTTGCTTTTATTTTCAAACTTGAAAATCCTTTTGAACTTTTTTGCGTACTCCTTTTTATGATAATTTTTGCTGCATATACTGGAGAAAACAGAGTAAAACTTAGAGGAAAAACAGGATATATTCTATCCTTTATTTCCATACTATCTGCCTCTTTTACTGTTATTTTTTCTCTACTGGCTATAGAAGTTATATCTTTAAAACCTAATGAAATTATTCCAGTAGGAGGTATGGTTATAGGTAATTCTCTTAACGTTTACTCTCTTTTTGTAGAAAGGATAAGAAACGATATAAAAAACTCTATTAATATTATAGAAAACAAAGTTGCTCTTGGAGCAACTCTTGAACAGGCTCTCCAACCAATCATAAAATCATCTATAAAAGCTTCTCTTATACCTATTGTAAATACTCTGCAGACTGTTGGAATAATTCATATTCCAGGTGTAACTACTGGTATGCTACTTGCAGGTGCCCATCCTTTAGAAGCAGTATCGTATCAATTAGTGATTATGTATATGATAGTAGCAGTTTCATTATTTACTGGTATCTTTACAAAAATATTTTTGCTAAAGTTAATTTTTAGGGGACAATTAAAAATTTAAAGTTTTATTTTATGTTCTAAGGCTTTACTTATAGTAAAATCATCAGCACTCTCAAGCATAGCTCCAAAAGGAAGACCATAGGCTATTCTGGATATAGTTATGCCTTTGTTCTTCAATAAGTTATATACATACGTTGCTGTAGCCTCACCTTCTACAGTAGGATTAGTTGCAAGTATCACTTCTTTTATATTTCCTTTATCAATTCTATCTAAAAGAGACTTAATGTTTAAGTCTTCTGCTGTTATACCTTCCAAAGGAGATAATCTTCCACCAAGAACATGATATAGTCCTTTATATCTGCCTGTTCTTTCTATAGCAAAAGCATCAAAAGACTCTTCTACAACACATATAGTAGATTTATCTCTCTCTTCATCAGAACAAATAATACATAAAGTTTCCTCTGTATAAAGTCCACATTCTGCACATGGATGAAGCTTCTGTAAGGTTTCTAAAAGAGTTGAAACTATATTTAATGCCTCAGAACGAGGCAAGCTAAGCAAGTTTTCTATAAATCTCTGGGCTGACCTTTCTCCATAACCTGGAAGCTCCATTAAAAGTTTGATACTCCTATCAAGTAGCTCAGGAAGAATTTGTCTTTCAGCCATTTATCAAAACAGTCCCATATTTCCAAAACTAGATGGTAATCCTGCTGCTTCTGTAAGCTTTTTACTCATTACCTCTTTAGACCTTTCATTCGCTTCATTTACAGCAGCTATAATCAAATCCTTTAACATTTGATAATTTTCTTCTGAAAGAAGGGTTTTATCTATATCTATATCAAGAACCTCTCCTAAACCATTTACTATAACTTTAACCATACCTCCACCAACTTCTACAACTATTTCCTCTTTTGCTAACTGTTCCTTAGCCTTTGCTACATTCTCCTGTATTTCTTTAAACTGTTTCATTAAATTGCCTAAATCACCAAAATTGAACATCTACTCCTCCTCATATTTAATTACTTTTCCCTGGAAAAGCTCTAAAACTTTATCCACCGTTTCATCCCGCTTTTTAGATTTTTGTTTCTTTTCTTTTTTCAAATCCTTTATCTGTACAGGTTTAGGAAAATATTTTTCAATCTGAGATAGTTTATCCTTTATAAAGGATGCAATAGATGAATCTAAATATATTACAAAATTCTGGTCTGTTTCTTCTATTTTAGATTTTTCAAGTGTGGATGCAACTATACCACCTATATCCTTTCTTATCTTTTCTATTATAGAAGAAATATCATCTTTTTTTTCTTCAGAGATTTTTTTGCTAGCTGATTCCTTAGCTTCTTTCTTAGAAGTTAATTGTACTGAAGGAATATCATCACCTTGAAGAATATGTTCAATTTTTTTCAAAGAGGGAATAAATTTTAGCTTTAACAATGCAAGTTGATAAACATTTTTTGGAGAAAAATTAGTTTTTGCTTGATTATAAGCCTGATTAAATATTTCTACTATATATATCAATGCTTTTTGGTCTTCTAAATCAAATATTTCACCCTTCTCATTGATAGAAATATTTATTAGCTCTTCATGTAATTTTTGAAGAACCTGTTTCCAAAAAACATTCAGGTCATATCCTTCTTTATCTAGTTTTTCAATTCCTGTTATTAACTTTTGTATGTTATTTTCTTTTATTCTCTGTAAAAATCTAACTACTAAATTTTTAGGAACTATACCTAGCATTTCTTCTACATACTCTAACTTGACAGAACCTTTTCCATAAGTAACAGCCTGATCTAATAAACTTGCTGAATCTCTAACTCCACCTTCGCTATTTTCTGCCAGAACTTCTAAAGCCTTTTCTTCATATGGAATATTTTCATTTTCTAAAATGTTCTTCATGTAATTCTTTATTTGAGATGTTGTAGGTGGTTTAAAAAGGAAAATCTGACATCTTGATTTGATAGTATCAGGTATTTTGTGAAGCTCTGTTGTAGCAAGGATAAAAATATTATTAGGAGGAGGTTCTTCTAAGGTTTTTAATAAAGCATTAAAAGCTTCTCTTGTAAGCATATGAGCTTCATCTATTATGTATACTTTATATCTTCCTTTTATAGGTGCATAATTTATATTTTCTTTTAAAGCCCTTATATCATCAATTCCTCTATTTGATGCAGCATCAATCTCATACATATCTGGAAAGGAACCTTTTTCTATCTCAAGACAGTTCTCACACTTATTGCATGGATTTGGAGTAATACCTTCTTTACAGTTTAAACATTTTGTAAGAATTCTTGAAATAGTAGTTTTTCCTACACCTCTTGGACCGGCAAATATATATGCATGAGAAACCCTTCCAAGTTCTACAGCATTTTTTAAAGTTCTTACAACTGCCTCTTGACCTATAACCTGTGTAAAATCTTTAGGTCTGTACTTTCTAGAAAAAGCTATGTAAGCCAAATTCCTCTCCAGATTAGTATAAAACTTAAAATTTAGTTATAATTTTAAGCTAATTTGTAATTTTTACAAATTTTACAGGGTGATTAAAGTTGAATGTAAAGTATGGTATAGCAAAAGCTGGTATAAAACCTTCTGGAGATTATGATATCCTTATTGTAAAATTTCCTGAATCTGTGTATTCGCTGTATCTTACCCAAAATAGTCTGGCAGCTGCACCTGTTATATATGACAGGATGGTTTCTCAACTAAATGATACTGTAGAAGCATTTGTTGTAAACAGTGGGAATGCTAATGCAGCTACAGGAGAAAAAGGGTTTGAAAATGCTCAAAAAATGGCAGAACTGGTAGCAGAGGAGTTTGATATAGATAAAGACCAGGTGCTGGTCTTTTCAACAGGTGTAATAGGTGTTCAACTTCCAATGAATAAAGTAGAAAAAGGTATAAAACAGGCTGTACAGAATATGAAAGAGCTTGATATAAAACAGGCATCTAAAGCTATAATGACTACAGATTCTTTTCCTAAGTATTATCAAACAAAAGGAGAAATAGAAGGTAAAGAGTTTTTTATAAAAGGTATAGCAAAAGGTGCTGGTATGATACATCCTAACATGGCAACAATGCTGGCTTTTATATTTACAGATGTAAAGATAGATAAAGAAACTCTAGATAAAGCAACCAAACTCGTAGTAGAAAGAACTTTTAATTCTATAGATGTTGACGGCTGTGAAAGTACAAATGACAGTGTTTTATTTGTAGCTACAGGGGACTCAGAAGTAGAGATAAATCAGGAAAACAAAGTTTATTTTGCCAAAAAGTTATATGAAGTTTGTCTGGAACTTGCAAAAATGATAGTAAAAGATGGAGAAGGGGCTACAAAGTTAATTCAGATAAATGTTCATCAAGCTCAAGATAAGGAAGAAGCAAAATTTATAGCTGAGTCTATAGCATTATCTAATCTTTTTAAAACAGCCATGTTTGGAAACGACCCAAATTGGGGCAGAATACTTTCAGCTATAGGACAGACTCATTTAGATATTGATTTTTCAAAAGTTAAACTTTTCTTAGGAGATTTTCTTCTTTACAGCGGAGAACCTGTTGAATTTGACAGAAAAGAAGCTACTAATTATATGAAAAATAATAAAGAAATTACTGTAGATATTTACCTTGAAAGAGGAGAAGAAGACTGGACTTATTATACATGTGATCTTACATATAAGTATGTTGAGATTAATGCAGAATACACTACATAAAAAGGAGGAGAAAAGATAGCAAAGCTCGCACTTGCACTTGACACAACAGATATAGAAAAAGCAAGACAGATTTTAGAAGAAATAAATCAAAAAGAGCTTATAATAAAAATAGGATATGCTCTTTTTATAAAATATGGAATTAAAATTATAGAACTTTCAAAAAAGAAAGGTTTTGAAATCTTTTTAGATTTAAAACTACATGATATACCAAACACCGTTTATAACGGTGTATTGTCAGCATTAGATATAGGTGTAGATTATTTAACTGTCCATACCTTAGGTGGAAAAAAAATGCTGGAAAAAGCTGTAGAAGCCAGACAAAATAGTAATTTGAAACTATTAGGTGTTACGATACTTACTTCTCATTCACAGGATTATTTAAAATTTTTAGGCATAAATCTAAACTTACAGGATATGGTACTTAAACTTGCAAAAACAGCAGTTGAAATAGGAATTGATGGAATAGTCTGTAGCCCTCACGAAGTAAAATTTTTAAAAGAAAAAATAGCAAAAGATTTTATAGCGGTAGTTCCTGGAATAAGGCCAGAAGGTTTGACAAAAGATGACCAGCAAAGAACTGCAACACCAAAAGAAGCAGTATTACATGGAGCTGATATCATAGTGATTGGAAGACCTATTTTAAATGCCGATAATAAAAATGAAGCTATAAACAAAATAATTGGAGATATACAGACAAAATGAAACCATCTTTACAATTAAAAATAAAACCAAAACTTAAATTAACACCAAGTTTAAAACACCAATTAGCTTTACTTATGCTACCTAAATTAGAACTTGAACAGACTGTAAAACAGGAGCTTGAAGAAAATCCTTTTTTAGAAGAAATACTAAATGTAATCCCAGAAAATAAAGAACCTATTAAAGATTTATCCTCATATATTCAGGAAGAAGAAAACTTCAGGCTAAAAACATTAACTTACAAACCAAGCCTGTATGAAATCATAGAAACACAGATTGAGCTTGAATTTGACAGCACAGAAGAAAAAATAGCAAAAGAGTTAGTAGCAAATATAAATGAAAAAGGATTTTTAGAAACACCAATTGAAGAAATAGCCAAAAAACTAAATCAGCCAGTAGAAAAAGTTGAAGAAGTTAGACAAAAACTTATAAGACTTGAGCCTTTAGGAATAGCATCTAAAGACATAAAAGAATTTTTGAAGCTTCAAATAAACGAAATATTTGGAAAAGATGAACTTTTAGAGAAAATCATAGAAAACGATATAGAAAATATAAATAAAATTGACTACATAACCAAAAAATATAATCTATCAAAAGAAGAAGCAGAAAAAATCATAAACTTAATAAAATGTTTAGTTCCTTATCCAACATATAACTTTGATGCTGAAACATCTCCTTATATAGAACCAGACATATTTATTTACGAAAAAAATGGTAAGTTTGAAGTTGAAATTAATGAAACAGGAATTCCTAAACTAAAACTAACAAACCAATACAGAAAGCTTATATCTAAAAAAGACCTGCCAGAAAACACAAAAAAATTTCTTGAAGATAAACTTCAAAAAGCCATAGGAATAATAAAAGGCATTGAACAAAGGAGAGAAAATCTAAAAAATATAGTAAATGCGTTAGTTAAACATCAAGAAGAATTTCTAAGAAAGGGAAAAACTCACTTAAAACCACTTAAACTTAAAGATATAGCAGAAGAGGTAGGTTTGCACGAATCTACAGTAAGTAGAATAATATCAGGTAAATACGCCCAAACTCCTATAGGAGTAATACCTTTAAAAGCATTTTTCTCCAGAGCCCTTTCTTCAACTACTGGAGAAGTATCTACAGAAAAGATAAAACTGCTTATTAAAGATATAATAGAAAATGAAAACAAAGAAAAACCTCTATCAGATGATGCTATCGCTAAAATATTACAGGAAAGAGGTATTAACATTGCAAGAAGAACTGTTGCAAAATATAGACAAGAATTAAAAATACCAGGAGCAAGAGAAAGGAGGGTTAAAAATGAAAATTGAACACATTGGAAAGAATATTCAAGTAACAGACTTTATAAGAGACTATACAGAGCACAAGTTAGAAAGACTAAAACCTTATCTAAAGGATATTGATGTATCAGAAGATTCCGTTTTAACAAAAGTAACCTATACATTTGAACCACATAGACATAGAAACAGAGTAGATATAGATATTTACTTTAATACTCCAGGTGGCGGTGTGATACATGCATGGGAAGAGAGTAATGACCTTTATTCTGCTATAGACTTTGTTATCGATGAAGTAGAAAGACAGTTAGTAAGGCTAAAAAGCAGAAGATTAGAGGAAAGAAGAAGACTTGCAAAACTTAAAGCGATAGAAAGAGAAGCATCAACAGAACAACCTTCTATAGAAAGACCATTAATAGTAGAAGAACCTCTTCCAATAGAAAAACCTATGAGTGTAGATGACGCAAGATTATTACTTGAAGAAATGGGAGCATTTTTCTTGCCATTTAGAAACGCTGAAACAGGAGAAATAAATGTTATATATAGGAAAAAAGCTGGGAACTATGGGCTTATAGCACCTGGTGTATAACTTGACATAAATAAATCAAATATGAGAAAATGTTAGCTTGTTAGAAAAAAATTGGGAGTTGAAGTTGATGAAAACTTACAGAGCTAATCCAAAAGATATTAAAAGAGAATGGTACATAGTTGATGCTTCTGGAAAAACGTTAGGAAGATTAGCTACATTAGTTGCTAATATTTTAAGAGGAAAACATAAACCTATATTTTCACAGGACGTAGATGTTGGAGACTTTGTTATTGTTATAAATGCTGACAAAATAAAAGTTACAGGTAAAAAGCTTACAGACAAACTATATCAAAGACATACACACAGGCCAGGTGGACTCCAGGTTAGAACATTAAAATGGATGTTAGAGCACAAACCAGAACAGGTAATAGAACTTGCAGTAGAAAGAATGCTACCAAAAAATAGATTACAAAAAAGATTTATGAAAAGACTGAGAGTCTACAGAGGTTCTGAGCATAAACATCACGCTCAAAATCCAAAGCCAGTAGATGAAATTGTAAAAATGTGGAAAAACTTTTAATCAGGAGGTTTTAAATAGTGGGTGGACTGGCAGAAGTACTTAAAATAGACCCAAAAACTGCAAAATATGGAACAGGAAAGAGAAAAGAAGCAATAGCAAGAGTATGGATATTACCAGGTAATGGAAAAATATATGTAAGAAGTTCGTCAGGAAAAGAATGGGAAGCACCAGAGTATTTTGAAAGGGAGATATTAATTGCAAAAATTAATAAACCTTTCGTTGTAACAGAGACTCTTGGAAAATTTGATGTATATGCTACAGTAAAGGGAAGCGGAAAGCCAGCACAGGCTGAAGCTGTAATGTATGGTATAGCAAAAGCTTTACTTCAATATAACCCAGAGTTTAGACCAGTGTTAAAGAAAGCAGGTTTACTAACAAGAGATGCAAGAATTAAAGAAAGAAAGAAATATGCTCAAATGGGAGCAAGAGCAAAATACAGATGGTCAAAACGTTAATTTGCTCTTTGTTTTCCTTTCTTCTTTTACCTTTAAAGAGGTACGAATATGAAAATAGCTATAGCCGGTGCCTCTGGGTACACTGGCGTTGAACTTTTAAAAGTTCTACAAGATTTAGACATAAATCAGATAACTTCAAGACAATACAATGGAAAAAAGTTAAAAGAAGTATTTCCATTTTTTACTGGTACAAAATTAGAAAACCTTACATTTGAAAAAGAGTTAGATATTGAAAAATCAGATTTTTTCTTCTTATGTCTTCCTCATGAAGCATCCTTAGAACTTGTTTATAAACTGTACAAACATGGAAAAAAAGTTATTGACCTTTCTGGAGCCTATAGAATTAAGGATACTTCTAAATATCCTACATTTTATGGATTTAAGCACAGATATAAATCTATTTTAGATAAAGCTGTTTATGGTCTGCCTGAGATATTTAAAAACGAAATAAAAAATGCTCAAATCGTTGCAAACCCAGGTTGTTATCCTACAGCTACTATCCTTGCAACATACCCTGCCGTAAAAGAAAATCTTATAAAAGATAACAGCATTATAGTCAGTGCTTATTCTGGAATATCAGGAGCTGGAAGAGGATTAAAACAACAGTTTCATTATCCAGAAGCGTTTGGTGATTCATATGCTTATAAGCCAAAAAATCACAGGCACATTCCTGAGATGGAAGAAATAATAAATTTATTTACAGATAAACATATAAATGTAAGATTTACACCGCATATTCTTCCTGTATCTCGAGGTATGATTGCAACAGTAAATTTTAAAATAGATAAAGATGAAAACACATTAAAAGATATCTATAAAAAAGTATATAAGGATGAACCTTTTATAAGAATTGTAGAACAACCTTCTCATACAAAATATGTAAATGGAACAAACTATTGTGATATTTTTGTATCTGTAGACGAAAGAACAGGATATGCAACAATAATATCTGTTATAGATAATCTTGGAAAAGGAGCGTCTTTACAGGCTGTTCAAAACTTCAATATAATGACTGGAAGAAAAGAAACAGCTGGTCTTAATCTTCTTCCGACTTATCCGTAA
>JALSSG010000112.1 GCA_026984355.1 Hydrogenothermaceae bacterium | reverse complement strand
ACCCACTGACAGAAAAAATGCGAAGGTTTTCGCCGTATGCTTATGCATTTGGCAACCCTATTTTATTTATAGACCCAGACCGTATGGAACCTCTTGTTGCCGAAGGTAATTTATATGCACTTGATGTAATTGATGCGTATGTGGATAGAAAAGATTCAAAATCTAATAAAAATAATAGAAGTAAAACAAGGAATTCAACAAAAAACTCTAATCAAGGCAAAGGAATTGTTATCAGGGCTAGGTCGAAAAAAAGTGATGGTGATTATGTACCTATTGTTGTAATTCAAATTGATATAGATGTTACGATAGATTTAGACATAGATGTTTCTAGTGCACCGCTAATTGATGGAATAACGGGTGCTGAAAAGCCAGTTGTAACTAATAGCAATCAAATAAATTCTAAGGCAGATGCTATTGGCATTAGCATTACAGGTTCAGCTTCATTTGGCTATGGTGAAGGTAAAGCAAAAAGCGTAGTTGCCTTTCTTAATGGTACTGATAAAGGAAAAGTTTTTGAATATGATATTGACCTTCAAAATGCTGGTTTTGAGGCCTCAGGAACACTTGCTTTTGACCAATATTTTGCGCAAGGGAATATTGCTAAGTTTAATAAAAATACCTTAGAGGGCAGTGAAGTTGGAGTTGATTTATCAGGAGATAACGCAGCCATAACGGGTTTTGCAGGTATCGATTCGAAGAATCTAAGGATTCCTTATCTTGGATATTCTAAAAGCCTTACAGTTGGAGTTGGTTTGCCCATAAAAGGATATAAATCAAGCTCTACATTGATAAAAGAACATACTGTTAACAAACATAAAAAGAAATGATGAAAAAATTTGCATACATCCTATTTTTAGGAATCGTTCTGTCTAGTTGTAAAGCAAAAGAAAAATTAACCCCCCCTTATGCTGGAATAAGAATAATTAATAATGCTGAATATTATCATGGAGGTGTAAAAGAAGTTATATTAACTAAAAATGATGATATTAATTATATTATTAGTGAAATAAAAAATCTTACTAATGATAAAAAAGATGAAGTACAAATTAATGTTAATTTGGGATATACAGAGGTTAGATTGTTAGACCAAGAAGAAAAAGAAGAAGAATATTTTTCAATTGTTTTTACTGAGTTTTATGGAGATGTCATACGCTATGGTGGCAAACATTATTATTACAATCAAGAACTAGTAGATTTTATCAAAAAAAAGCTAAAAATGTGGAAAACACCTAGAAAAGATAGTTAATTCAGCTGTATTGTAAGCAAGATGGATGAATTTAGACCATTGTTTAGAAAATAAAACTATGAAATATTTAAAAAAGAATTGGCTGATAATACTATTATTACCTTTTGTAATATATATAACTGTAAATATGATAACCAAAAATAATATTGAAAAATATTATTATAGTTTTAATGAGGAAAGAATTAAAATAGGCTTAAAACCTATTGATAGTTCTTGGAGTGAAACCTTAGGTCACCCCAATGAATTTCACTCTTGGGTTAATAAAGAAAATAAAATACCTAGATATTTTGTAAAGTACATAATTTGTGATAATTGGATGCATAAAATCACCAAAGAATATGATAGTTATTTGGTGAAAATAGACACTACGACTTATATTATATCTATATTGTATGATTTCAAAAAAAAGAAATTTTCTTATGCCTTAGAAGAATACAGTAAACCACAAAAAGGAAGGTTTGGTAAATTTATTAAAGAATTAAATAAAGAAGAAGTAAAAGATATACTTGAAAAAAATGGAATACCTGCTAGCGCGTACTTTCAGTCCGTGCCCTAGCTAGTGCGAGCGTCACGCTCGTATCCATTCTAGTCTTGCAGCCTATGTCAAAGTAAAAACAGCAACGAGTATAAGAGATTGTACTCGTTTTTAATCCCCATGCTAAAGATGCCTATTCCGTTCATAACTATCGGCTAAACAGGTAAATATAAAAAGAGATTCTATTATAAAGTATAAAATAATTACCTATGAGACCTTATTTTTTTTCACTGTTCATAATAATGATGTTTTTAAACTGTTCTTCAAAAAAAAGTGAAGAGAAACATAAAGCTGAGAATGATGTGCCTATTGCTGATACTGCTTATATTGATATTATCATGGAAAATGATACGTTAGGCACAAAACAGGAGAAAGGAATCATTAAGTATTTTTATAAGCTAAATGATACCATAAAATTATCTCCCAATGATGAGAGGTTAGTTTATGTCACTTTTGCATTAAGTGCTCTTGGTGAAAATAAAGAGAAATATGAAACTGGTGAAAAAATAAAAAAAGAGTTCCGTTTCAATCCTGTAAATACACTAGACACAATATCAATTCCTTTTACCATAAGACCTCATTTTTCTGGAAAAGGAGTGATAGTAGGAATTTTAGCTGACATGTATTTTATACACACATCAGACCAAGATAAATTAAGGTCATTATCATATGACAACACCTTTAAAAAATATGTTTATATAAAATAAGAGGTTTAGTAACCCCCTAGCATGTAATATTTTCCGTGGCTAAATAAAACAACAACTAGTATAAGCCATTGTACTCGTTTTTTATATTAAGAATACCCAAGATGAAAAATCAACTAAAGAAAAATTGGATGATATGATTACCATTCCTATTGTTAAAAATAATTCTAAACTAATTGAGACCAAAATTCCTAATAACCCTAATGTAACAACAAGATCGTTTGAGAAAAGGGATACGCTTGCCCATTCTAAGGATACTTTTTCCGTTTTAATGTTATCAGCTAAACGAAATGCTAGAAAATTCGATTCTATTTATAAAATCAAAAAATAATTATCTATGAGACCTTATTTTTTTTCACTATTTATAATTATGATGTTCTTAAACTGTTCTTCTAAAAAAAGTGAAGAGAAGAAGTATAAAACTAAGGATGATGTATCTGTTGCCTATACTCCTCCTTATATTGCTATTATTATGGAAAATGACACATTAGATGTAAAACTGGAGAAAGGAGTTGTTAAGTATTTCTATAGAATAAATGATACCATTAAATTATCCTCTAACGATGAAAAATGGGTGCAACTTACTTTAGCATTAGGTGCTCTTGGTGAAAATAAAGAGAAA
>JALSSG010000111.1 GCA_026984355.1 Hydrogenothermaceae bacterium | reverse complement strand
ATTGACTTGAAGGTTCTGTATGTCTTTTGCAAAAAGAACCCTATAACCTTTAGGTGTAATAGCTATTGCAAGAGTTAAACCTGAAAGTTTTAAAAAATCTCTTCTACTTAGCATTGTTATATCTCATATATTTTGATGCAAGTTTTATAGCTTTTATTATTCTTGGATAAGTTCCGCATCTACATAGATTTCCATACATTACAGAAGTTATCTCATCTAAATCAGGTTCTGGATTGTTAGAGAGTAAAAAAATAGCCTGCATTATCTGCCCCGGTTGGCAATACCCACATTGTGGTACATCTAATTCTATCCATGCTTTTTTTACAGGGTGATTCTCTGGAACTCCTTCTATAGTCAAAATCTCCTTTCTTTCAACCTGATATACTGGTACCTGACAGCTTCTTACAGCCACACCGTCTATTAAAACAGTACAAAAGCCACAAAGGGCTTTACCACAGCCATATTTTGTTCCTGTTAGGTTAAGGTCATCTCTTAGAACCCAAAGAAGTTTTTTATCTTTCCTGACATTAATTTTATAAAGTTTCCCATTAACTAATAGCTCCATAAAAATAAAATTCTTTATAAAAGATTCCTAAGTCAAGTGCCAAAAATTTCCTCTTGAGTAAGCCAGGGATGTAAAAGTTCTGCTTTACCTTCGTAGTATCTGTTATCTATCCACAGCTTATAATGTTCCATAGTTTCTTGCGGTGGTATTTCTATTTTTACTTTAAACATTTTAGGGTCTGTTATAACTTCATTATTTTTTAAATCAATAAGCATATCAGATATAGGATTTTCTTCTTCATCTAAAAATAATACAAGTACGTGTTCTTTTCCTAAAAGATAAACTGTAGCTCCTGCAAATTTTAAATCTGGTTTTGTTTCTCTAATTGCTTCTTTGACAGTTTCTAAAATACCTTTTTTCTTCAGATAATTTTTTACAACCTCATCTGATAAATGAATTCTTTTTTCCATGTTGACCCCTCCATTTTTCTTTTTTATCTAAAAATTTAATCTATCCAATTTTGTTTTGCTATCTCCCATAAAGCTATAGCACCTGCAGAAGATACGTTTAAAGATGTTATTTTCCCTTTCATAGGTATTGAAGCTACAAGGTCTGATGTTTCAAGTACAGATTTGGAAACACCTTTACCTTCAGAACCCAGTACTACTGCTAGAGGAAATGGAAAATCAATTTTATGTATAGGTTTACCACCTTTTTCTATTGAAACAACCCATCCATTCTTTTTCTGAAATCTATCTAAAAATCCTTTTAAGCTTCCAACCTTAGCCACTGGTATGTGAAAAACAGCTCCTGCTGAGGCTTTTACTACTGTTTCATTTATTGGTGAGCTTCTTTCTCGTGGGATAATAACTCCAGCAGCTCCTAAAACCTCAGATGTTCTAATTATGTTCCCTACATTTTGAGGGTCTGTTATATGGTCTAAAATAACAATAAAACCTTTTTCTGATAAAACTTTATTCATAAGGTCATTTTCCTTCCAATAAGTAATAGGAGATAAAAGAGCTACTACTCCCTGTGTTTTTTTTGTTCCTGCTAATTCTTCTACTTTTCTTCTTGGGACTTTTTGAACTTTTATTTTATTTTTTTCTGCAAGTTTAATTAGCTCTTTTGGTATGTGGGAATCATGTGCAACTAAGATTTTTTCTAAACTTTTCCCTGCCTTTATAGCTTCAATGATAGGATTTCTTCCCCAGATGACAAATTTTTTATTTTCCTCCACTTTTACTCCTTTAAAAATTTTTCTATATATTTTTCAAAAGTTTTTAATTTCTGTTCTCCAAATAGGATTTTACCAACAGTGAGGTTCTTTCTCAAAATATAAAACGTTGGAGTACCAGGAACAAAATATTTCTTTAACACCTTACTATCTGGCAGTAGGACAGTAAAACCAAACCCCCATTCACTAACAGCTTTTTTTATCTTCTTTTTATCCTTTGTATTTATCACTATTGCAAGAACTTTTACATTTTTATCAGCATATTTTTCTTTATACCATCTCCATAAAACAGGCATTTCCTTTTTACATACTGGACACTTAGTAGACCAAAAAATTAAAATAACAACATTACCTTTAAGCTCAGAAAGTTTTACAGTTTTTCCATCAAGAGTTTTCAATGAAAAGTCATAAGCTTTTAATCCTGCAAAACTAAAAGAACTGATAGTTAAAGCTATAAATAAAGATATTAATATTTTCATCATATAACTACCCTCTATAGTAGGTTTTCCTCTTAAATATTGTATATATTGACAAAAAAAGCAAGTTGTAATAAACTATATAATCCAAAAAGTGGCCAGGTAGCTCAGTTGGTAGAGCACGCGGCTGAAAACCGCGGTGTCGGCGGTTCGATTCCGCCCTTGGCCACCATTTAGAATTCTTCCTTCAATTGCCTTTTCATAAGTATTTTTACAGCTTCTAATGGCTTTAATCCTTCATATAATACTCTATAAACAGTTAAAGATATAGGAAGCTCTATGTCATATTTTTTAGCTATCTGATTTATAGCTTTTACTGTATCAAGACCTTCTACTACTTGTCCTATTTCTTTTAAAGCCTGATTTACAGATAGTCCTTTTCCTATTAAAACTCCAAATCTCCTGTTTCTTGATAGGTCTCCTGTAGCTGTTAGAACTAAATCTCCAAGTCCTGACAAACCGTATAATGTTTCTGAATTTGCACCATAAACAAGAGCTATTCTTTTCATCTCATACAATCCTCTTGTTATAAGACTTGCTCGTGCATTATTACCTAAACCTATCCCATCACTTATTCCAGTGGCTATGGCTATAACATTTTTTACAGCTCCTCCTATCTCTACACCTTTTATATCATTATTTGTATAAACTCTGAATGTATCCGTAGATAAAAGTTTCTGTAATTCACGCCCTTTACATATATCACCGCCAAGAACTACAGCTGTTGGTAAACCTTGTAAAACTTCTCTAGCAAATGACGGACCTGAAAGAGCAAATATGTTTTTTTCATCAATCAAAAGCTGTTCTGAAATTACCTGAGTAGTTAGTTTTAAGCTACTTATTTCTATTCCTTTAGAAGCTGAAATGATAGGTTTTTCAAGCTTTTTGTATTTTAGCTGACTTAAAACATTCCTTATTGCCTGTGCCGGAACAACGATGATAATAATATCACTTATATTAAACGCCTCATTTATATCAGTGGTTGATACTATATTGTCTGGAAGTATTACTTCTGGGAAATATTTTGGATTTGTTTTACTTTTATTTATCCAATTACACACATTTTCATCTCGAGTCCACAATATAACTTTCTCAAAATTTTGAGAGTATAGCTTTGCAAGAGCTGTTCCCCAGCTTCCAGAACCTATTATTCCTAACTTCAAGGTCTTCTCCTTGCATAGAAAATATTACTGACCTATAATACTCAACATGAACATATCTATTTCAGAAAATTACTATATAAATAAGCGTGTATTAATTATAGCATTAGTACTGGGTCTATTTTTAAACCTTGGTATTCTCGGTTTATTTGAGTACTACATATCTAAAGTACCTCCTATCGAACCTCCAAAAGAACCAGTTATTAAATATGTTGAAATACAAAAACCTAAGCCTAAGAAGAAAAGGATAATTAAAAAGGTTAAAAGGAAAAAGGTTGTAAAAAAGAAAACTATAAAATCAAAGAAAAAAGTTTATACAAAAAGAGCCACATCTCCAAAAGTAGCAAAAAAGGAAGTATTACCAGCAGCAACAGTTCCTCTTCCAAAAGTAGAAAATTTTGAAGAGAAAGATATAGCTCTTCCAGAAAAAGAGGTAGATGTAGGACTTGATGTTGATGTACCTATCAAATCAAAAGATTTAGGAGAGCTAAAAACTGTAGCATTTGGTGTATTTTCACCAAGATTTGGACAAAAGCTATCTAAATTTGATAGTACAGCTTTTGGTACAGCTACAGAAAGATACCTTGTTTATAAACCAGACCCTCCAAGAATAAAAACCAAAAGACCACCTCCAAGTGTAAAAGTAAAAATCTGGGTTAACCCAGATGGTACTGTAGGAAAAGTAGAACCAATAACAACAACTAATGATAAAAAAATCGATAGTATTATCTGGAACTATGTAAAAAAGTGGAAATTTAATGAGATACAAACTAATGAAAAACAGTGGGCAGTAGTAACTATAAGATTTAGACCTGAAAGGTAGATTTATTTTCAAAACAAATGACACTAGAAAATAAAAATGATTTTGAAGAAAGTATAGAATTTACCGTCAGCGATAAATTCAAGGGAAAGCGCTTAGACCAATTTTTAGCAGAAGTATATCCAGAATACTCAAGAAGTTATTATCAAAAGTTAATTAAAGAAGGATTTGTTTTCTTAGGAAATAAAGCCATAAAAAAACCTTCAAAGAAAGTAAAAGAGAAAGAAATATACACTATACTTATACCTAAATCAGAGCCTTTAGATATAAAACCAGAAAATATTCCATTAGATATATACTATGAAGATGAGGATTTAGCTGTGGTTTTTAAACCAGCAGGAATAGTTGTACATCCTTCTCCAGGACATACATCAAAAACTCTTGTAAACGCTCTACTTTATCATTTTAAAAATATATCAGAATTTGGAGGTAAAGAAAGAGCAGGCATAGTCCATAGATTAGATAAAGATACAGCTGGCTTAATGGTTATAGCAAAAACAGAATATGCTCACAAGGAGCTTCAAAGACAGTTTCAAGAAAGAAAAGTAGATAAAAAATATAAAGCTATAGTTTTAGGAAAACCAAAACAGCATCAACTTATTGATATTCCTATAGGAAGGAGTATATACGATAGAAAAAAAATGGGAACTAAAGCAACAAACCTTAGAGATGCCCTCACAGAATACTGGCTGGAAAAATATGATGAAAAAAACAATATATCCTTACTTGATGTAAAAATATATACAGGAAGAACTCATCAGATAAGAGTACATTTATCAAGTATAGGTCATCCTATATTGAATGATAAAGTGTATGGATTTAAAATAACAAATGTAAGGAATGAATATTTAAAAGAAATTTTAAAAAAAGTGGATTATCATTATTTAATAGCTTATAAATTAGGTTTTTTTCATCCAAGAAGTAATAGATATTTAGAATTTAATATAAAAGAATTTCCAGATTATTTTCAACAGGTGCTAAATATTTTAAAAGGGAGGGACAAAGCCCTCAAAGAAACACGGGAGGATTAAAGATGAAGCTTTTTTTTAACTTTTTTATCTTTTCGTTATTTTTTCTATTCTCTTTAGGGTATAGTGAAATATTAACAGAGTGGGAAAAACAATATCCACCAGAAAACAAAGAGTTTTATGATGTCTTATACAATAAAGGAATGTTTTATGCTGTTGGTAGCAAAGGGATAATTATAAATTCAACAGATGGAATTAATTGGAAAACAATCAAAAAAGGTGAAAAAGGTCTTATAGGAATAACTTATGGTAAAGGAAAATATGTTGCAGTAGGAGAAGGTGGAACTATACAGATTTCAACAGATGGAAAAAACTGGCAAAAAATAGAATCTGGAATTTCAAAAAGTTTAATGGATGTAACATATGCAAATGGTACATTTGTAGCTGTTGGAGAAAATGGAAATATACTATATTCCTCAGATGGTATAATCTGGAAAAAGGCATTATCTATACCACAAGAAACATTTTTTGGAGTTAAATACATTACAAACGCATTTTATGCTACTGGCACAAATTCTACACTATTAAAATCAACAGATGGAAAAAACTGGCAAAAAATAAATGTTCCTCTTGAAAATCCAAGACACTTTGGTTCTATAGCGTATGGAAAAGGAAAATGGATTATGTGTGGGAGCGCAGGAAGAGTCTTTATTTCTTCAGACATGAAAACTTGGCAGGAGAAATTGATAATACCAAAGACATATGGACGCCAGAGATTACTAATAGATATATTGTTTGCATTTGATCATTTTATAGTTGTTGGACAATATGGAATTATAGCTATTTCATCAGATGGTGAAAAATGGAAAATAATACAGATACCAGAAAAAAAGTTCTTAATGAGACTTACAAACTCAGAAGATGCTATAGTAGCTGTTGGCTTAAAAGGAGCGATATACAAATCAACTATAAACACCCAACCTATAGAAAAAAAACCAAAAATAACTATAGATAACTCTTTTATAGATTTTGGTGTAGTTCAAATAAACAATACTGTGTCAAAAACAGTATCAATAAGAAATAGTGGTGAAAAGGAGCTATTAATAAGCAGTATAAAATTAATAGAAGATAATAAATCTTTTAGTATAGAACATAACTGTAGTAGTAAATTAAAACCTTATGAAAGTTGTCAGATAGAAATTTTATTTTCTCCAGACTCTGAAGGTGATAAAAATTCAAAAATAGAAATTCACTCAAATGATCCTGATTTTCCAACCGTATTTATCACAGCTGTCGGAATTGGAGCTAAAAAATTAGAACCAGATATTTCAGTTTCAAAAGATGAAATAATATTTGACAAAACTTATGTAGGAGATGAAAAATCACAAAATATTATTATTACAAACAAAGGATATGCACAACTAAAAATAAACGATATTATCTCTAATAATGAACAATTTACAGCTGAAAATAACTGCAAGACTATCCAACCTTTAAATAGTTGTCTGATTACAGTTATCTTTCAACCTAAATATGAAGGAAGTATTTCTGGTAAACTAAAAATAGTTTCAAATGATCCTGATACTCCACAAATAACTATAAATTTAAAAGGAGAGTCTATTTCTACCAAAAATGCACCTTACATAGAAAAAAATAAAATAGATTTTGGTGAAATTCCGATTAATACAGAGAAAGAAGAAATTATTTATGTAATGAATTTAAGCAAAAAATCGTTTAATAATCTAAAAATAGAACTTCATCAAAAAGAAAAAGCGTTTTATCAAGAAAACACATGTGATGGTATAAGTCTTAAGAATGGTGATGAATGCAAAATTACTGTAATGTTTAAACCATTAAAGCCTAAAGAATACCAGGGAGAAATAAGAGTTACATATGACTCAGGTGGAGGACTCTTCTTTTCAAATAAAGGAAGTTCAATTATAATCCCAATAACTGGAAAAGGATATGAAATTATAGATAAATCTACTTTAAAAAGTACTAAATTTACCTTAAAAAATGGAAAATTCATTAATCCACCAGAAGTATTAAAAAAAATAAATCTTCCTTCAGGATATAAAGTTTTAAATGAGCTTTCTTTTAAATATGATATAGCCTTATTAAAAGAGTATGATAGAGTACTCATAAATGTAAAATTGCCAGTGGAGTTTAATCCATACAATATGGAAGTATTTTTATGCAAAAAAGATGAGTGTAAAAACATAACCAGTTTTATATCTGTTGATACTTTAGATAAAAAACTTATGAAAGTAGAAATTGCTGACGGAGGAGAACTTGATTTTGATGGTTTACGTAATCAGGAAATAGAAAGCTCTTTAGTAATTGCAAAACAGGAAAATGAAGCAAACACAGATACAGATAAAAAGAAAACCTCCTCATCCGGTGGATGTTTTATATCTCAAGATATAGATATAGGAGTTATATTGATAACTATTTTTATAACTTTTCTATTTCTTAGAAGGATATTAATAAGGGAGCTTTAAAGCTCCCTGTTTTTTATGCTGGTGCTGGTAAGCCACCAGCAGGGGCATCTGGTGAAGAAGAATCAGAAATAACTGTCACCTCAGTTTTTCTACATTTATTAACTACAGGAACATTATACTCTTTTAATATAGCAAACATTTCTTCACAGGTAATTGTTTCTTTATCCAGCAGTAGTTCCACTATGGCAACAACAGCATCTTTATAAGTTTCAATTATATTTTTAGCTTTTTGGTAGGCCTCTCTTAAAATTTTATTTACCTCATCATCTATCTTTTTAGCAGTGGCTTCACTAATCTCCGGTGACATATTTGGCATAAATGGATTATTTCTTGATGTTGAAACATGAATAGGTCCTATTTCTTCCGACATTCCCCATGCAGCTACAATTCTATATGCAAGTTCTGTAGCTCTCATTAAATCGTTCTCTGCACCAGTTGTTATTCCATCCTTACCATAAAATACCTCCTCTGCAGCTCTTCCACCAAAAAGGGTAAGTATTCTAGCCATTAAATCTTTTTTAGAATAAATATGTCTATCTTCTTCTGGTAAGTTTACAGTAACACCTAATGCCATACCTCTTGGAATTATAGAAACTTTATGTAATGGGTCAGCTTCTTCAAGCATTACACTTACCAGAGCATGACCTACTTCATGATATGCTATTTTTTCCTTTTCTTTAGGTGTTATTGCCATACCTTTTCTTTCAAGCCCCATCATAATTCTATCCATTGCATCTTCAAACTCTTTCATAGTAACCTTTTCTTTTTTTCTTCTTGCTGCTAAAAGAGCAGCTTCATTTACAAGATTTGCAAGGTCTGCTCCAGAAAATCCTGGGGTTCCTCTGGCTATAACCATTAAATCAACATCATCACCTAAAGGAATTTTTTTCTGTTTTACATGAACTTTTAATATCTCAAATCTTCCTTTTACATCAGGTTTAGGGATAGCAATTTGCCTATCAAATCTACCTGGTCTAAGTAAAGCAGGGTCTAAAATATCAGGTCTGTTTGTAGCAGCTATTACTATAATTCCTTCATTAGAATCAAAACCATCAAGTTCCACTAAAAGCTGGTTTAAGGTCTGTTCTCTCTCATCGTGTCCACCACCAAAACCTACACCACTTCTTGCTCTCCCTACAGCATCTATTTCATCTATAAAAATTAAACAAGGGGCATGTTTTTTGGCGGTCTCAAATAAATCTCTGACCCTTGCAGCTCCAACACCTACAAACATTTCAACAAAGTCTGAACCAGATATAGAAATAAATGGGACATTAGCTTCTCCAGCTATTGCCTTAGCAAGCAATGTTTTACCTACTCCTGGGTCTCCATAGAATAAAACACCTTTCGGAGCTCTTCCACCTAATTTTTGAAACCTTTGAGGGTCTTTTAAATAATCAATTATTTCCTTAACTTCTTCTTTAACCTCATCCATTCCTGCAACATCATCAAGTTTAACATTTGGCTTCTCTTCCAGATAAACCTTTGCTTTACTTTTGGCAAAAGAAAAAGCTCTATTTGCTCCTCCAGACATTTGTCTCATCATGAAAATCCAAAGACCTATAAAAAGTAATATTGGCAACCATGAGATAAGTAAAGTAGCTAGCCAACTGTTGTTTTCTACAGGTACTGCTTTTACTTTTACACCATTTTCAGTAAGGATATCTACTATTTTACTGTATCCTTTAGGAACTACAGTTTCTATCCTTTTACCATCAGTGGTTATTGCTGTAACTTCCTCTCCTTTAATGGTTGCTTCTTGAACTTTACCTTCTTCTACTAAAGATATAAACTCGGTAAAAGATATCTTATTATCTACATGAGGTCTTGAGCCAAACATATTAAATGCAAATATCATAAAAGCTCCAATTAAAAACCAAATTAATATACTTTTAGAAAACTGCATTCTTAACCTCCTTTAATTTCAAAACAAACTAATTTGGTACTTTTTTCACTTACAGGAAAATACCCAGAACGTTTATATCCAATAATCCACAATATTTTATTCCTAAACACTAAAAGTGGTATGCTATCTCTCATATTTTTAGGTATTTTCAGTTCTATAAAAATATCCTTAAGCTTCTTTTCTGTTTTTTTACCAAAAGGTAAAAATTTATCACCCTTTTTCCTGTTTCTTATTATAAACTCCTCATCTACAGAAAAATCTGGTATATCAAAACATACAATCCTTTTTTCGTCTTTTAAGTTATTTAGCTTTTCTTTATCTGTAATATACGAACTAATTGTCATCCCTACTTCTTTTATATACAAAGATTGACCAAGTTTTAATTTATATTGAAATTCATTTTTTTCACTATCTGGTATAGATTTGATGAATAGTTTATCGTATTCCTTCAAAAGAATATATTTTTCACTTATATGATAAATTTTGCTTCCTCCTTTTTTTAATACACCTAGAATGTCAATAACAGTACTATAGGATAAATAAATTTTTGCCTTATAATATACCCACTTTTGTATAAGTCTATAAAGTACAGCTTCAGGAATCCCTTTTATTTCTAAGAAATCTTTATCTTTGTAAAGATTAAAAAATTTTTCTGTTTCATTTTCCAAAAATGTATCATCATACTGAAGTAGAAAAGATAAATTCATTAATGAACTCTCAAGTGATGGATTTATAGACTTTATCTGTGGAACAACCTTTAATCTAACAATATTTCTCAAATAAGAAAGCATATAATTTGACGTATCTATCCTATATTCAATTTTATTTTTTTCTGCATACTGTTTTATCTCCTCCTTTAAAGCATAAAAAAGAGGACGAACTATATATCCTTCTTTCGGACTAAAGCCTTTCATACCTTTCCTATTTCCTTGGATAAACCACATTATCATAGTTTCTGCTAAATCTGATAGATGGTGTCCTGTTGCTACTTTATCCGCTTTGTATTGATTTTTAACCTGTTTAAAAAATTCATATCTAATCTGTCTTGCAGTGTCTTCAATGGATTTTTTCTCTTTTTCTGCAATAGATTTTACATCTACTCTTAAGATTTCTATTTTAAGGTTATTTTTTTTTGCAAAGTCTACACAGAATTTCTCATCCTCATCAGATTCCTTTCCTCTTAACATATGATTAACATGGGCTAAAATGATTTCTTTTATATGAAGATAATTTTTTAGTTTAATAAGAAGATAAGTTAAAACCACTGAATCTGAACCACCAGAGAAAGCTACAACCACTTTATCGTTTTTTTCAAAGAGGAAAAAATCTGACTGAGCTTTTAGAAATTTTTTTTCTAAATTCATTTTTTATGGTGGCGGTAGGAGGACTCGAACCTCCGACACCGCGGATATGAGCCGCGTGCTCTAACCAGCTGAGCTATACCGCCACTGTATAAAAATTTATTTCTGTATAGATGATTTTGCACTGTTTACAAGTTTATAAACTCTAGAAACTCTTCTTGAAGCTTCATTTTTATGAATTGCACCTTTTGCAGCTGCTCTATATGCTAACTTTTGTGCTACAGGCAACAGTTTTTCAGCAGTTTCAATATCACCTTTCTTTACAGCTTCTCTTATTCTTTTAATAGCGGTTTTCATTCTAGAAATATGATACCTGTTTAATAATCTTCTTTTTTCTGCTTGTCTTATTCTTTTTCTTGCTGACCTTGTATGAGCCATTAATTCCTCCTTTTCAGGTTAAAAAATTTATAACCTATATGTAGTATTGTCAAGAGACTGATATTATATCTAAAAGTTTTTTACTTGTAAATGCCAAAAAAATATATTATTGTATTTGTTTGTTTTAATTACCTTCGGAGGTTATAAATTGGCAAATATTAATATAGGCAGTTTAGATTTTCCAAAGGTTTCAAAACAACCTGTAGAAATCGTAGAAAGAAAAGGTATAGGTCATCCAGATACAATATGTGATGCTTTAGCAGAGGAATTATCCATCGCTTTATCTGAAATGTATATAAAAGAGTGTGGAGCAATAATGCACCATAATGTAGATAAAGCATTACTTGTAGGTGGAGTTGCAGAACCAAAGTTTAATGGTGGTATTATTATTGCTCCTATTAAAGTTTACCTTACAGGTAGAGCTTTAGATGAAGTAAACGGAAAAAGACTTCCTGTTAGAGAGTTAGCAGTAGAAACAGCTCACAAATGGTTAAAAGAAAATATACCTAATCTTGATATTACAAATCACATCATTATAGAACCGGAATTAAGACCTGGAAGTAAAGACCTGGTTGAACTATTTGAAAGATTTCAAAAGGAAGGTGAAATTCCTTTAGCTAATGATACGTCGTTTGGAGTTGGATACGCTCCTTTTGATGATATAGAAACTATAGTATACGAGTTAGAACGAGCATTAAATCACAAAGACTTTAAAAAAGAGCATCCATATGTGGGAGAAGATATAAAAGTTATGGGTGTAAGAAATGAAGATTATATAAGAATTACTATAGCAATGGCTTTTGTAGATAAATACGTAAAAGATATAAAGGATTATATGGAAAAGAAGGAGATAGTTTCTAACTATGCATACTCAATAGCGAAAAAATTAACTACTCACGAAGTAGATGTTTTTATAAATACGGCAGATGAACCTGAAGAAAACTCTGTTTATATAACTGTAACAGGAACTTCAGCTGAGGCAGGAGATGATGGAGAAGTAGGTAGAGGAAATAGAGTAAATGGTCTTATAACACCTTATAGACCAATGAGCCTTGAAGCAGCTGCTGGAAAGAATCCTGTTAGCCATATTGGAAAAATATACAATACAGCAGCTATGGATATGGCAGAAAGAATAGTAAGTGAATTTGAAGAAATAGATGAAGCATATGTTTATCTTGTAAGTCAAATAGGAAAACCAATAACAGAACCTCAAGTATGCGATATAAAATTAAGAACAAATAAAGATATAAAAGGTATAGAAGAAAAAGTCAGACAGATAGCACAGGAGGAGATAGATAAACTCCCACTAACATGGAAGAAATTCCTTAAAAGGCATTTTAGGATTTATTAAAAAGGTTTATCTTCCTTATTTATGCTTGTTATTTAATCTATCCTTACTAAATTTTTCATACTATGATTGAAGGGCTGTATATACATATTCCTTTTTGTAATACGAAATGTCCTTATTGTGATTTTATGTCTTTTGTTAGTGAAGATAAATCTTTAATGGACAAATATATAAAGACCTTAAAAAAAGAACTACTATTGCACATAGACAATAATCTAAAATTTAATCTAAAAACAATATATTTTGGTGGAGGTACACCTTCCCTTTTAGAGCCAGAGCAGATAAATAATTTGATAGATTTTATAAAATCTAATGTAAAATGTGTAGAAAATTTAGAGATAACAGTAGAATGTAATCCTGAAACATATAGATATTATGAATTCAAACTTATCAAAGAAGCTGGTGTTAATAGAATTAGTATAGGAAATCAATCATTTTTAGAAAAAAATCTAAAAATTCTTGGAAGAAAACATAAACCTAATCATACTATTGAAATGGTTGACTCTGCTTTTAAAGCAGGCATATATAACATAAACCTTGACCTTATCTATGCTATACCCGGCCAAACTATAGAAGATTTAGAAAAAGACCTATATCTATATACAAAGCTTCCAATAACTCATATATCTGCTTATATGCTTACAGTTTATGAAAATACACCTTTTAAAGAATATATACAAAATAACCTTTTAACTTTACCTGATGAAAATACATCTACCCAAATGTTTTTCTTAATTAATGATTATTTAGAAGATAAAGGATTTAAAAGATATGAACTTTCAAATTGGGCAAAAGATGGATTTGCATGTAAACATAACCTATTTTACTGGACTCATAAACAATTCTTAGGTATTGGTGTATCAGCGTGGTCTTATGTAAATAATGAAAGATTTGGAAATGAAAGAAACTTTGATATGTACATGCAGATATTAGAAACTGGAAAACTTCCTATAGCATACAAAGAAGTAGTGGACGAAGAAGAACTAAAAAAAGAGAAAATATTTTTAGGTTTAAGAACTACACAGGGAATTGATAAAACATTAATAAAAAATACAGAGATATTAAATCAGCTGGAAAATGATGGATATTTGAATATTATAGATGATAAAATTTCTCTGACTCCAAAAGGATTAATGATTATAAATCAGATAGTAAGTTATTTAATATAGGAGCCAGATGATGAAAATACTTATGATTGATAATTATGATTCATTTACCTACAACATAGTTCAGTATTTATTTGAACTTGGCGCTGACGTTTTAGTAAAAAGAAATGATGAAATAACGGTAGAGGATATAGAAAAGATAAGAAACCTTGATGCTATTGTAATATCACCTGGACCATGTACACCAAAGGAAGCAGGTATTTCTGTAGAAGTTATAAAAAAGCTTAAAGGTAAATATCCTATTTTAGGTGTATGTCTTGGGCATCAATCTATTGGTGCAGCCTTTGGAGCAAAAATCATAAAAGCCAAATGTCTTATGCATGGAAAAACATCAAAAATATATCATAATCAACAAGAACTATTTGAGAATATTCCTTCTCCATTTGAAGCTGTTAGGTACCATTCTTTAGTTATCGATAAAAATACATTACCAGAGGATATAGAGATAACAGCAAAAAGTGAAGATGATGAA
>JALSSG010000110.1 GCA_026984355.1 Hydrogenothermaceae bacterium | reverse complement strand
CAATAAAATCCTCAGGTTTTTCTTTTATATTCCAATCAAAATAAAACTTATTATCCATTTTTCTTCTTTTTAATATCAGTTATTATTATTAATATTAATCTTTGCAAAATTTTATCAACCATTTAATATTTAAACTAGATAATTATTTTTGAGGGTTTAATATGAACAATTTAATAACTAAGATATGGCTTTTTTTACTACTATCTATTATTATAGCTTTAGGTATATTTGTGTCTGTATTCTTTTTAGTTGCTATAGTGTTTATACTTATTATTACAGTACCTTATGTTTTGTATATCAAATGGAGAGCAAAGAAGGAATTTAAAAGGTACTACTTTGAAAATAAAGCTTTAAAAGAAAACTATATGGAGGATAGTAATGGATGAGCTTGAAAAGAAGAAAATAATAAACTATTTCAACTATAATGTTTCCCTTGAGCATTCTGCAATAGTTCAATATCTTTTTCACGCTTATACAATTGGAGAACCAGAGATAGAAGAAGAACTTGAAGAGATAGCAAGAGAAGAGATGAGACATTTAAGAGCTTTTGCTCACAAGGTTGTAGAGCTTGGAGGCATTCCTGATGTAGATAAAAGAGCTGCTGTATTCTTTCATGCTCCAACTCCTGCAGAACTTATAAAGTTAGATGAAGAAGCAGAGGATATGGCAATAAGAGAATATACAAATCAGTATAAAGACCTGAAAGATGAAAAAGCAAAAAGGATTTTAGAAAGAGCTATTAATGATGAAACTTCTCATAAAGATATCTTTATAAAACTACAAGAGAAGTTAAAGGAAAAGCAGGCAAATGGAGAAGTTGTTTTTGATGAAAATAAGCAAAAAATAGTTTCTATACTAAATAAGGTTCTTCAGGAACAATATGCAAAGATATTAGAGCATTTATATCAATCCTTTATGCTAAGATACAAAAATCCTCATTTAAGTGATGAACTTGAACAAAAGGCTATAGACCAGATGAAACACTTTGGATGGATTGCAGAAGAAGTAGCTGAAATGGGAGGAGAACCATCTTTTGATTTAAAACCTATAAGAAAAATAGATAATCCTGAGGAGGTTATAAAAGAAACAGTAAAAGAAGAAAAAGAACAGACAGAAAAGTTTTCTAAACTTGCACAGGAAGTACCTGATAAAGACCTTCAATGGATTCTTAAAAGGATTGCAAAAAGAGAAATTCACTATACAGACCTGCAGGAATTTTTATCAAGACCAGACCTTAAAACAGAAGAAGTGGTCAAAATAATTTCAGCGTTAACGGTAGGAAGTTTATTTAAAGGGAAAAAATGAATATAGAAAGCTATATAAGACGGCAAGGGGAATTTATAAATCAGGTCTTACAAGAATTTTTGCCTGAAGGTGTACCGGAAATTTTATTTGATGCTATGCGGTATAGTGTAAATGCAGGTGGAAAGAGATTAAGACCTATTCTTGTTTTAGAGTCTGCTAAAGCTGTAGGTAAAGAAAACATAAATGACATTCTTGATATAGCTGTTGCTACTGAATTTATACATACATATTCACTTATACATGATGATTTACCTGCTATGGATGATGATGATTTAAGAAGAGGTAAACCTACCTGTCATATAGTTTATGGGGAGGCTATTGCTATTCTTGCTGGAGATGGATTACAATCTTATGCTTTTGAGCTTATATCAAAAAACCAATCTGTAAGTTCAGATAAACTGATAAAGGTTGTAAATTTACTAGCCCACGGAACTGGTGTTTTTGGTATGGTAGGTGGACAGGCAGCTGATATCCTTCATGAAAAGGAAGGGACTTTTAACGATATACAGTTTATTCATATACATAAAACTGCAAAATTTATACAGGCATGTTGTCAAATAGGTGCTGTTTTAGGTGATGCTTCACCAGAAGAAGAGAAGGCTCTTTCAGATTATGGTCTTCATATTGGAATAGCTTTCCAAATACAGGATGATATTTTGGATGTGGTAGGTAAGGAGGAAAAATTAGGCAAAAGGGTTAAAAAAGATATAGAAAAATCAAAACTAACTTATCCTTATGTGTATGGACTTGAAAAATCAAAGTCCTTAGCTAAGGAACATGTAGAAAAGGCCATTTTAAGTGTAAAAAAAGTTAAAAATCCAGATATTCTGGTAAAACTTGCAGAATTTGTAATAAGTAGAGAGGTTTGAAAAATTTTAATAACAGCATAGCTTGAATGATAGTCAAACAGGTAATGTGGAGGAATGGAGATTAATGGAAGTTAAAGAGCTTAAATATGGAGAAAAGGAAATATTAGAGGCAAAGTTAGAACCATGGGAAAATCCATATCCAGACAGAGATTATGAAATAGATATAACTTTTCCTGAATTTTCCTGTTTATGTCCTCGTTCTGGATATCCTGATTATGCAACTATAAAAATCAAGTATATACCAGATAAATATATTGTAGAACTAAAATCCTTAAAGCTTTACTTGAATAAGTATAGAAATCAATATATATCTCATGAAGAAGCAACAAACAAAATATTTGATGACCTTTATAATCTTCTAAGACCAAGATTTTTAGAAGTTGTTGGTGATTGGAATCCAAGAGGTAATGTAAAAACTATAATTAAGGTGTCAAAAGATAATAGAAATGGTTAATTACTTTTATTATTTATCTTTTCTACAAATGAAAGGTCTAATTTTTTTAGGTCTTCATCTACTTTTTCTACTTTTACTTTTACTCTATCTCCAAGTCTAAAAATCTGATTTTGTGAAACTAACCTCTGATTTAGCTCATCGTACTTAAATAGTCCCGGCAATGAGTTTATAGGAATTAGACCTTCTATAAGGTATCTACTTATCTCAACAAAAAGTCCAAAAGAGACAACACCTGTTATTATTCCTTCAAATTCTTCACCTACATGTCCACTTAGTATTCTTAGTTTTAGCATATCAAGAGCATCTCTTTCAGCTTCTTCTGCTACTCGTTCCATAGTAGAACACTGCTGAGCTATAGGCTTTAGTTTTTCTGGTAGTTTTTCTAAGTCTTTTTTTGTGAACTTTTTCTTTATTGCCTTTTTTAACATTCTATGGACAACAAGGTCAGCATATCTTCTAATTGGTGATGTAAAGTGTGTATATGTATCAAGAGCCAGTCCAAA
>JALSSG010000109.1 GCA_026984355.1 Hydrogenothermaceae bacterium | reverse complement strand
GAATTCCAAAATCTTGTTTTGAGTATGGTAGTTTAACTATTATTTCATTATCAGCTCCTATTCTTTTATCTTCCTCTATCAATGTTATTAACTCTCCGAATATACTTGGTATGTTTCCTCTGTTTATTTCGTCAATGATTAGAATATAGTTTTCATTAGGATTTAATTTCGCTTCATTTACTATTTCTTTAAAAATTCCATCTTCAATATAATACTCAACCTGTCCATTATTTACCCTTGCTTTTATACCTTCTACAAAGTCTTCGTATGAGTATGAAGGGTGGAAAGTGGTAAATACTATTAAACCTTGACTTTTGTAGGTGTTAAACCTTTCTACAACTTCGCTTCTGTCTTCACTTTCTATCTGGGAAATATCTTTATTTTCTATTATTGCCACTGCATAGTTTATAGTGTGGTATGTTTTACCTGTTCCAGAAGGCCCGTAAAGGATTAGGTTTGGTGAGTAGTAATTTCTATTCATACTTTCAGTATTTCTATTATTTTGTTGCTCTTCTTCTTGTATATTTTCTGGATTTCTTGAATTCATTGAATTTCTCCCTTCATTATTAATACAAACTAAATTGCATAATCTATTTACATTATTTTTTGCATAATTAATAAAATTTACGTAATCTTCAAAATCAAAATTAGAAGCTGTATCTATATTTCCATTTCTTCTTCTAAAAACTCTTGGGTATCTATCTACTATATCATTTCCAAATATACGTTGTATATTTTCTAAAGTTCTTCCATCTAATGGAATTACATTGTCTGGATTAATCCAATACATTCCCATTGTTAGTTTAGCAATTTTTATCCCTCTAATCTCTAAAGCTTTGGGTAAATACTTAAAACTACTTCTATTATTTATATTAATAGTTTCCTCAAAAGCTCCCCAGAGAGTTTTTATATGTTCTTCCGATATTTCATCAAAAGGAAAATATAGTAAATTGTTAGGATTGCCTATTGGAAGACAAAGAAAATCAAAATCTTGACCTACAGAGCTTGTATCATATTCTAATTCTTTTAAAATTGCTAAAATAATTTTAAGCCTTTTTTTACAAGTTCTATTATTATTGAATAAAGCAAAAAAAGAAAAAGGGTCTATTTCATTTATATTTTCTTTTTTTAAATTACTCCAAGGCCTTGGAAAATCATTTTCTAAATTATATTTAGATTCTATTTTTAATAAAAAGTTATAAAGTTCTTGCGGAGCAGTATCAATATTACTAAAATCTTTATATATTTTTTCAGTTATAAATTTATAATAATCCACCCACTTACATTTTTTCTCCTGAGAAACATTATGATAGCTATCGTTGCATGAAATTTTTTCTAAAATTTTTTCTAATTTTTCTGATTCACTCATTTTACCCCTCCAGTTCTTATAGCTCTTCTAATAATTCTTCTACTAATAAATCCTCTAAATATCCTTCTATTTCGGAAATTTTTATCTTTATTATATTTTTTAAATCCCCATCAATCTCTAGTAAGTATTTTGACATATTTCTAAAGTTTATACGATTTTTATTTTTTACTAAAACTTCTGCTAAACTTCTATAATCTTCTTTTATATTCTTATCAATGTAATTGCTGTTGATACTTAGATATAAACAGATTGATATTGATTCTAAAAGGGAGATTATTGAAAAATAAAACACATCTTTACCGAATTTTTTCTTTATTACATACTCAATGTGAGGTTTTAGCTTTTTTAAGAAGTTATTTATATTTTTAACTTCCCATTTGCTAAGTTCATAACACTCTCCAGATAAAAAATCTTCAGAAAAAAACTGTAGAAAGTAAGTGTAAATATCAATAGCATAGTAAACATACTCTTTTCTATTTTTTAATGAATAAAATGATTTTTCAAACTCGTATAAAAATTTCCTGGCTACTTTAATATTGCCAAGTTCCATTAATAATTTTCCTATGGCTGTTTGCAGTAAAGCAAATTTAATATCTTCATTTTGAACACTTTTGATAATATCCTCTGCACTTTTAAAATTCTCTTCTAATATGTAATCAGATATAACATTCTGTAAAAATGCCGTTTTATAACGAGGGTCATTTTTGTATCTTTCAGGATTTTCAAAAAAATCTTCTATATCAAAGGTTATAGTTTCAATTTTTGCATCTTTTAAAAAATCTTCTATTAACTTTTTAAATATTTCTTCGTTATTTGTATTTTTATCCATAGATTTATACCTCCTTAAAAAAGATGATAAATTGGGGGATTAACCCCCATAAACTTAGAATTTTAAGTAAAAAACCTTTGTTTTTTTACCAAAGCTACGTGCATGCTTTAAAGTGTTAAGTGTGCCAGAGGAGCTACCAAATTTAGGAAATGCTACAACAATATCAGCTAAGCCTGCTATTCTTTTATTTCTTTCGAGAGGGGCTTGTTTGAAGTAATGCTCATCATAATCAGGGCGTATTACAACTATATCAATATCAAGCTCTTCAGCTAATTTTTCAGCAAATTTATCAACACCTTTTGCACCGCCAGAGACCAATACTATATTATTTATATCAATATTGTTTTCAGACAGGTAGTTTAAGAATTTTTCCTTTACTTCAGGGTATAAATCCTTTTTTGCTTTAGAGCTACCAACAAGAGCTATATACGTTTTGTCAGGTTGTTTTTTGTAGGAATAAACCTCCTTGTCAACAAAAACTAATTTCATTTACTTACCTCCAATGGATTTTAAATCTAAGAATAATTTAGCAACTATATGTGAAAGATAATTTCACAAAAAGGAGATTTTTTGAAAAAAATTTAAAAGCTATAAAAGATTTAACTTTTGATTTAGGATTTCTTTTAACTCTTTTTTAAACTGATTAAATAATTTTTTAAAGTGTCTAAGTGTCTCTTTTTCTAACTGTTTTGTTCTTTCTTTACCTATATACTTGTAGAGAATTTCTTTAGTATTCTTGTCTTTTAAATTCTTCTTCAAACTGTTTATTATTTCTCTATCTGGAGGATATATCTTTTTTACATCTAAAGTTAAAAAGTGTGAAACAAATCTTGGAGAAGTTAGCCCTATCAAATATACTTTGACATTGTTATTGTTTAACACTTCAATATCAAACTGGGTTGAGAACAGTTTTAATTTCTTTAAATTTTTTCTTTCTTTTTCAC
>JALSSG010000108.1 GCA_026984355.1 Hydrogenothermaceae bacterium | reverse complement strand
GTATTCTTCTTTTTTTGTTTTAAAGTATTTATAAATAAGATAGACTAGTAATCCTATTATTATAATTTCTAATAATCCCGGCATTCCAAAATGAAATCCGTATCCCATCAAAAATGATAGTAAAGCTCCAAAAATCATTCCTCCTATAAACCATTTAAACCATTGTTTTTGGAATATAGGCGTTTGGTTTTTAGATTTTTTCACCTTATTAAATGAATGGTCTAATGTAGATTTTTTCTGTGGTTGTTTATAGCTTTTATAACTTTTATAGCTATTGAATTTAAAGCCTTTTGCTTCTGCTTTGTATATATCTGTGCTTAAGAAAAGCATTGATATTACAGTTATGATTGTTAGAAAAATCTTTCCCATGTTACTCTCCTTAAAAAATATTATTATTACTACTTTAGCATTTTTTCTACTATATTTTTTGTTGCATCTATAAGTTGTTTTTGACCGACTTTAGCATATCTGGCTGTAGTAAGTGGTGATGAATGTCCTAATAACTCCTGTATTACTCTAAGCTCTGCTCCTGATTGTAAAGCTATAGTAGCAGCTGTATGTCTTAATTTGTGAGGATGAAGCACAATACCTGTTCTTTTTCCAATCTCTACTATTTTGTACCAGAACATATTGTAGGAAATAGGTAAGATTTTTTCAAAGTTATGGGTCTTTAGATACTCAATCAAAATTTTTGCAGGTTCTCCAACTAAAGGTACTTCTCTTTCTTTATTTCCTTTTCCAATAACTTTTATAAATAGTATGTCTGTCTCTTTATATCCTGATTGGATAATTGTAGAAAGTTCATATAGTTTTCCTTCTCTTTGTACTCTTATATCTGTTCTTTTTATACCAAGTATTTCTGAAGACCTTAACCCTGTAGCAAGAGGAAGAAGGATGATAACTTTTTCTTGCAGATTTTTTAGTGAAGAAAGAATTTTTTTTATCTCTTCATGGGAAAGTGAAGAAGGGATTTTTTGGGATATTTTTGGTCTATGAGATTTAGTAATTGGTGAAGAGCGAACTAGTTCTAAATCTATTAAATATTCAAAAAATGAGTTCATACATGCAAGTTTTCTTGCAATAGTAGAGGATTTTTTCTTTTTTGCTTGCAGTATCATTCTAAATTTAGCTATGTCTGCTTTTGTTATGTTTTCAACTTCTTTATCTCCAACTATTTCTAAAAACTGATTTAAGTCTGTTTTATAGCTTCTTAGTGTGTTAGGTGATTTGTCCTGTATATAGGATAAAAATAGGTCAATACATTCGCTAACTTTCATAATTTTCTCTCCATCTTTTAAATAGATTATGGTCTATATTAAAAAAGTCTAAAACTTTACCTACTACAAAATTTATCAGGTCTTCCATTGTTTTTGGCTGATGGTAAAATCCGGGAGATGCTGAAGCAACTGTTCCTCCTGCATAAGTTATTTTTCTCATGTTCTCTATATGAACTAAAGAAAAAGGCATTTCTCTAAGTAAAAGATAGAGTTTTTTCCTTTCTTTTAATGCAACATCTGCTACTCTATGTATAAGGTTTAGAGACATTCCATTTGCTATAGCAGATAAAGTTCCAGTTGAACATGGTGCAATTATAACACCTTCTATATTTTTAAATGTTGAGCCACTTGCTATGTGTGATGCTATATCTTCTACAGGTACGAACTCTACGTTTTTATTAAACATTTTTAAAAACTGCTCTTTTTCTATATTTTCTTCCCATTTTAAAACTTCGTATCCGTGGTTTGATACTATTAGATATACTTTATGATTTTTAGAAATTTCTTTAACTATCTTTATGCCATATATAGCTCCACTTGCTCCTGTTATACAAACAATGAATTTTTTCATATATACTAAACCTATGAGAAGATTTCTAATTTTATACTTTATTCTAATATGTTTTGCTGTTTTATCTAAATTTTATGCCTTTTTTATTAACTTTGTTTATCTAATTCTTGTTTTACCTATTGGTTTTTATGACTTTGAAAAGCTTGGATTTAAAAATTTTAGGAAAGGCTTTTTTTATGGTATCTTTTCTTCTTTGTTTTATTTACCTTTTATTATTACTAAGTTTCCTATAGGTGCTTTTGCTCAGCTTCCTTATGTTTTTGCTGAGGAAGTTTTCTTTCGTGGGTATGGTTTAACGGTAATAAATGAAAGATTAAAAAATATTCATATATCAAATATTGTAATTTCTGTGCTTTTTACTGTACCTCACGTCATTATAAATCCTTCTTTATTCAGTGTTCTTGTTTTTTTCCCTTCTGTTATTTTTGGATATTTATTTTTTTATTCTAAAAGTATATTAGCAAGTGTAATATTTCACTGGCTTTCTAATGTATTTTTTCAGGTGTTTTTCTATGAGTTTCTGGTAAGGAAGGTTATGGTTTCGATATGATATGTTTGTGGAAACATATCTATCATGTATATCTGTTTTATAGAAAATCCTTTTTTTGAAAAGTCGCTTAAATCTCTTGCAAGAGTAGTTGGATTACAAGAAACATAGACTATTTTTTCTAGTGTTTTAATTTTTGAAGTCTTATCTATTATGTACTTGTTTAATCCAGACCTTGGTGGGTCAAATATTATAGTATCAACAGGTATGTTTTTTTCAATTAGAAAATCTACAGCTTTTTTTGTTTCAAATGGATAAAATTTGCAGTTTTTTACATTGTTTATCTTTGCATTTTCTACTGCATCTTTGACAGCTATTTTGTTTAGTTCAAATCCATATACTTTATCTACTATCTTTCCTGCAGGAATACTAAATGTTCCTACTCCACAGTACATATCAGCTATTATTTTAGAATTTTTAAGAAAGCTAATAACAGTATCTATCAGATTTTTTATCTGAAATTTGTTAACCTGAAAAAATGAGTCAAGACTTACTTTAAACTTGAAATTTTTTATCTTTTCAAAAGTGAACTTTTGTCCTAATGTCTTTTGAAGATATACTGTTTGATTTTTTCTGTAATATATACCTGCTCCAACAATATTTATTCCTAGTATTTTGTTTATGGTTTTTAAATCTGGATACTTTTTTATCTGTTTATCAAATATAAACTTAAGTAAATTTCCTTCTGTAGCTGAGAATATGTGTATCTCTTTTGGTTGTACAATAAAATAGGTCAGGAGTTCTTTTAGTTTATCTGGTATATAAGCTATCTGTTTAGAGAGAATAGGACAGTTATCTATATCTATTACTGTGTGGCTTTCTCTTTTATAAAAACCTATATGGTTTGCATAAACTTTAAATTGAGCTCTGTTTCTATAGAAAAACTCTTTTTCTGAAGGTATTGTTTTTATTTCTGGGAAACTTTTTATGTTTCCTATCCTTTGTAAAGCTTCTTCTAATATATCTTTTTTTAACTTTATCTGATACTCATACTTTATATGCTGAAAATCACATCCACCACATGTAGTAAAGTAATTACATAAAGGTTCTCTTCTATAAGGACTTTTTTCTATTACCTGTTTTAGATGTGCTTCTATAAAATTTTTCTTTTCTTTTTTTATTTTTATCTGTACTTTTTCATCTGGAATAACAAATGGAACAAATGTAGCTTTTCCTTCTAATCTACCTAAGCCTTTTCCACCGTAAATTAATTTTTCTATCTTTAATTGCATAAGAAAAAAAAGGGGCTTTTAAGCCCCTGTAAATTATTCTGATTTTTCTTCTTTATTTTCGCCTTCAGCAGTTGCAGAAACACCTTCTTTTACTTTGAAAACAAGTTCTCCATTTTCTTCATCTATTACTACCACATCTCCCGGTTTTATCTCACCAGCAAGTATTTTTTCTGATAATGGAGTTTCAACATATTTTTGCAGTGCTCTTCTTAAAGGTCTCGCTCCATAAACAGGGTCATAACCAAGTTTTGCGATAAGCTCTTTTGCTTTATCTGTAGCTTCAATTTTTATATCTCTTTCTATAAGTCTTTTGTTTAGTTGTTTTAGCATTAGGTCAACAATCTGTAGTAGCTCTTTTTTAAGTAATGGTTTAAATACAAGTATTTCATCAAGCCTGTTTAAGAACTCTGGTCTAAAGTAATGTTTAACTTCTTCAAGAACTTTTTCTTTTGCTATCTCAAACTCTTTTTCTACTACATCTTCTGGAGCGTCAAATGGTATTACTGTTAAGTATTGACTACCTATGTTAGAAGTCATTATTATGATTGTGTTTCTAAAACTTACTGTTCTACCTTTAGAGTCTGTAAGTCTTCCATCATCTAATACCTGTAAGAACAGGTCAAAAACTCTTGGATGAGCTTTTTCTATCTCATCAAGAAGTATTACAGAATAAGGTTTTCTTCTTACTGCTTCTGTAAGTTTTCCACCTTCTTCATATCCAACATATCCTGGAGGTGCTCCTATAAGTTTTGCTACAGAATGTTCTTCTTTGAATTCAGACATATCAAGTCTAATAAGTGCATCTTCATCTCCAAATAAAACCTCTGCTAATGCTTTAGCTGTTTCTGTTTTTCCTACTCCTGTTGGTCCTAAGAACATAAATGAGCCTAATGGTTTTCTTGGGTCAGATAATCCTGCTCTTGCTCTTCTAATAGCTTCTGCAACTGTTTTTATAACGTGTTCTTGGTCTACAACTCTTTTGTGTAGTTCTTCTTCAAGATGTAGTAGTCTTTGCATTTCTTCTTCTTTGAGTTTTGAAATAGGGATACCTGTCCAGTCTGAAACTACTTCTGCTACATCGTCTTCTGTAACTACAGTTCTTTCTGCTATTTTGTGTTCTAACTCTTTTATTTCTTTTTCTATCTGTGCTTTTTTGATTTTTAGCTGGGCTTCTTTTTCATAATCTCCTTTTTCTGCTGCTTCTATAATTTGTTGTTCAATTTCTTCTAGCTGTTTCTTTAGCTGTTCCATTTTTATGTGTTCGTTATCAGACTTAGCCATTAGTTCTTTCAGCTGTTTTTCAAGTTTGGCTTTCTCAATTTTTAGCTGGGCTTCTCTTTCATAATCTCCATCTAATGAGGCTTGCATAATTTGTTCTTCTAATAGTTTTATTTTTCTTTCCAGTTCAATTACTTCTGGTGGTGCATATACCAGTTTTAGTTTTTTCCTTGCACATGCCTGGTCTAATGCATCTATAGCTTTATCTGGTAGTTTTCTGTCTGTTACATATCTGTCTGTTAATTTTGCAGCTGCCTGTATAGCACTGTCATCTATTTTTACTCCATGGTGTTTTTCTAGTCTTGGTTTTAATGCTCTAAGAATTTCTATAGTAGTTTCTACATCAGGTTCTTCTACATATACAGGTTGGAATCTTCTTTCTAAAGCTGGGTCTTTTTCTATGTATTTTCTGTATTCATCTACTGTAGTTGCTCCAATTACTCTTAATTCTCCTCTTGCTAAAGCTGGTTTTAATAGGTTTCCTGCGTCTGTCGCTCCTTCAGCTGCACCTGCTCCTACAATAGTGTGAATTTCATCTATAAACAGGATTATGTTTCCATCTTTTTTAACTTCATCAATAAGATTTTTTAGTCTTTCTTCAAATTCTCCTCTGTATTTTGTTCCTGCAAGAAGTGCTCCCATATCAAGAGCAAGTATTCTTTTGTCATAAAGCTCTTCTGGTACTTCTTTGTTTACTATTTTCTGGGCAAGTCCTTCTACTATTGCAGTTTTACCTACTCCAGCATCTCCAACCAGTACTGGATTATTTTTTGTTCTTCTTAGGAGAACTTCAATAACCTGTTGTATTTCTTTTTCTCTACCAATAACAGGGTCGAGTTTTCCCTGTTTTGCAAGTTCTGTTAAATCAACAGTAAATCTTTCTAACGCAGATTTTTCTTCTTCTGCCATTTCTCTTTCTATGTTTTCTCCATTCATCTTTCCTTTTCCTCCTGTTAATATTTGTTCTAAAATTTTTCCTGCTATTGTATCTTTTGCATCAATTAAAGCTACAACTATGTAAAGAGGCTTAACCTGTGCCTCTCCTTTTTCTATAGCTTTTTTTTCAGCATTTTCCATAACTTTAATCAAGTTATTTGAGTAAATTTTACCACTTTTTGTTCCAAGTACTTCCTCTGCTATTTTGACTATTACTCTGTCTGGAGATATACCAAGCTCTTTTAACTGTTTAACAAGGTCAGAGTTTTCTATTATTTTGTATAAAAATGCTGATAAACTTAGTTCTCCATTTAAAAAAGCATCTACTGTTTCTTCGTCAGCAAGCTGTTTTAGTTGCGTCTGTATAGAAGCAAGCTGTGATTTTAACTCTTTTTCGTATCTTCTAAGTCTTTCAAGTTCTAATCTTGCAGAACTTCCAAAACCACCCCAGAACGACTCTTCATACCTTAGTTCGTTTTCAAGTTCTTTCTCTGCTCTTTTTATCTTCTGCAGTTCTGTAGATATTTGTTGAATATTTGATTTTACCTGTGAAAGCTGTCCTTGAAGAGTCCTAAGATAATCGATATACTCTCTAATTGCTTTATCAACTTGTCCGTAAATATCATTTAAATACTCATTAATCTTACCTTTAAGGTCTTTTGTATCTATACCTCTTTTTTCAAGTACTTTAATAAGTGGAGAGTCTTTTGCTTCAAGAACAGCTAAAAGTAAATGATCAGTATCAACTAGCTTATCATTCCTCTGATTAGCTATCTTCTTTGCAAGTTCTAATACTTCTTTAGACCTGCTGTCTAACAAATTTTCGCTAAACATATCATCCTCCATTTAAATTATTTTAGTAATCTATTATAAAGTTTTTTTATAAAAATAATATAAATTTTCAAAAAATGCAACCCCTATTTTATTGTTTTATCTTTTTTATGTTTTTGTATAATTTAATTTAAGGTTTTATAAGGCATTAAGGGAGGCGTTTTCAATAGAAAATTTAGAACAGTTTCTACATCAATATGGTTATATAGCTGTATTTGTTGGTACTTTTCTTGAGGGAGAAATATTCTTACTTATTGTTGGTATTTTTATAAAAGTAGGTCTTCTTTTGCCTTTTCCTGCTTTTGTATCAGCTATTTTAGGTGCTTTCTTTCATGAGCTTATATATTTTTATTTTGGAAGATGGAAAGGTAGAGAGTTCCTTTTGAGAAATGCTTATACAAGAAAAAAGTATAGAATTGCAAGGAAGTTGGTAGAAAAGTATGGAGATTTATCGATTTTTATAATCAGGTTCTTATACGGTATGAGGATTATACCTATGGTTTTTTTAGGGGCTACAAGATTTAATCCTGTTCGTTTTATGGTTTTAGACCTTTTATCTTTATTTATATGGGCTTTTATATATATTTCTCTTGGATATTTCTTTGGTCATGCGGCTGAGAGATATTTTGGAAAAGCAAAGGATATATATCTTTTAATAGGATTTACTATAGCTGTTGTTGGGCTACTTATTTTACTTTTGAAGTATATAAGAAATAAGCAATTATCTTCTAATAAAGAGCGTCAATGATTTCTAAGATTTTAAAATAGGCTACATTTGAGTTATATATTTGTCTAAACTTTTCTTCTTCCATTTCTTTTTTTTCTTTTAATACTAAAAGCACATCGTTTATGTTTAATTTTCCTTCTTTGTACTCTTTTAAAGATAGTTCATAGTTTTCCTGTGCTTTTGGAATTATAGAATATTTGATAAGTCTAAATACCTTTTTTGCTTTTTTTATTTTTATGTAGTTTTCTTTTAAAGTCATTTTTAATATGTTATATGTATCTATCCATTGCTCTCTTATTGTTATTTCTTTTATCTTTTCTCTTAGAACTATTTCTTGTTCTTTAAATTTTCTCCATATTGGTAAATCCCATGATGCGCTAAACTCTACAGCATCTTTCCATCTTGGAGCTATTCTGTATTTCATTGAAACATCAAAATCAGGATAAAATATCATCTTTGCAAGGTGGTATGAAAAAGCTATTCTTTTTAGTTCTTCTTCAACAGCTTTTAATTTTGGACTTGAGTATCTAAGGAGTTCTTCTAATTTTTGGAAATCTTCAAACAGTTCTGGAACTAATGGTTTTGCTGTAATATCATGTACTCTTGCGTTTACAAGTCTTTCTATAACAGCTATATTTTCCTGTATTTCGTTATCTACTTCTATAGACTGTTTTTTTAGGATAGATATATATAAGCTTATTCTTTCTAAGTCTAACTTAGAAACCTTTTTTTGTTTGTTTAGGATTTTTGATACTGCATAGAGTTTTATAAGCTCTTTGTTATATTTTTGGATTACATTTTTTATCTGTTTTAGGAGCCATACTTTATATGCTACTTCCTTTATTTCTCTTACTATTCTTAACTGAGTTAATCTAAGAGTATAATACTGGATTTTATATTCTTCTATAGCTATCTTTTGCTCAAGGTCGAGTTTTCTGGGAAAGGTTATTCTCTGTTTTAATCTCAATTCTAAAGCCTGAATAGGGTCTGTCCATATTCTACTACCAGATATAGATATTGATATACGTGGACTAAACAGTTTTCCTGCAAATTTTGTCTTTTCTTTTAAAATATAAAGTTCTTTTTCTATTTTTTTTAGCTCTGGGTTGTTCTTTTTAGCAAGTTCAATAAGTTCTGACACAGTTTCACCATAAGAAAAGTGAAAAAAACATATAAAAAAAACGATATAAAGACTGAATTTTTTCATTACATATATTTTTTTAAAACTTCTGGTATTTCAAAAGTACCGTCTGGTTTTTGATAGTTTTCCATAATTGCTATTAACGTTCTTCCTACTGCAAGGCCTGAACCATTTAATGTATGAACAAGTCTATTTTTTCCTGTTTTATCTTTATATCTTATTTTTGCTCTTCTTGCCTGAAAATCTTCTGTATTTGAACAAGATGATATTTCTCTATAGCAGTTTTGGGAAGGTATCCATACTTCAATATCATATGTTTTAGCAGCTGAAAATCCTAAATCTCCTGTACAAAGTTCTACAACTCTATATGGTAGTTCTAGTAGCTGAAGAACCTTTTCTGCTTCTTTTACTAGTTTTTCTAACTCTTTATATGATTCTTCTGGTTTTACTATTTTTACAAGTTCAACTTTATCAAACTGATGTTGTCTTAATATTCCTCTTACATCTCTACCGTGGGCTCCTGCCTCTCTTCTAAAACATGGAGTATATGCCGTATAGTATTTAGGTAATTCTTCCTCTTGTAAAATTTCATCAGCGTGTAGGTTTGTCAATGTAACTTCTGCTGTAGGAATTAAGTATAAATCTTCATCACATACTTTGTATAAATCTTCCTCAAACTTTGGAAGCTGGCCTGTTCCTATAAGGATTTCTGGTTTTACAAGAACAGGTGTCCATACTTCTGTATAACCGTGCTGTTTTGTGTGTAGGTCTAGCATGAAGTTTATAAGTGCTCTTTCCAGTCTGGCAGCTTCTTTATACATTACTGTAAATCTTGAACCAGATAATTTAGCTCCTCTTGTAAAATCTAAAATGCCTAATTTTTCCCCTATCTCCCAATGAGGAAAAGGTTCAAAATCAAATTTCCTGGGCTTCCCCCATTTTCTAATTTCGACATTTTCTGTTTCATCTTTTCCTACAGGCACGTCTGGAGCTGGTATGTTTGGAATTTTAAGCATAGTATCTTTAAATCTTTTTTCTGTATCTTTTAACTCTTTTTCTAACTTTTCGATTTTTTCTTTTTTTGCTGATACTATCTCTTTTATTTTTTCTGCTTCTTCTTTTTTTCCTTCTTTAAATAAAATTCCTATCTGTTTTGATAATTTGTTTCTTTCAGCTTTTAGGTCTTCTATCTCTTTAATTATGGCTCTTCTTTCTTTATCTAGTGCTAAAACCTCATCTATCATAGCTGGTAAACTTTCATCTCTTAGAGAGAGTCTTTCTTTTACAAATTCTGGTTTTTCCCTTATAAGTTTTATGTCTAACATAAAATCCCCTCTTATTGATTTAAGATTTTTTTTAATATTTTAACAGGTTTGAAACATTTACAGATTTGCATTATTTTTTCAAAAAAGTAGGTGGTGTCAAGGAGGGGAAAATGAAGCTTAAAATTACAGATAAAGATGCTTTGATTGTGGTAGATGTTCAAAATGATTTTATGCCGTGGGGAGCTTTGCCAGTTCCAGAAGGAGATAAGGTTGTAGAACCTTTAAACAAGTATATAAAACTTTTTGAAAAACTTTCTAATCCTGTATTTTTTACAAGAGACTGGCATCCAGAAAATCATATATCTTTTAAGGGTTATGGTGGAATATGGCCACCTCACTGTGTTCAGGATACAGAAGGAGCTAAGTTTCATAAAGATTTATATATACCTCTTGATAACAAATTTATAATTTCTAAAGGAGATTCTCGAGATTTTGACGCTTACTCTGGCTTTCAGGGAACTATATTGGATAGTCTTCTAAAGGAAAGAGGAATTAAAAGGGTTTTTGTAGGAGGTCTTGCTACAGATTACTGTGTAAAAAATACAGTACTTGGAGCTATTAATTTAGGATATGAAGCTATTTTACTTCTTGATGCTATAAAAGGTGTTGATGTAAGACCTGGAGATAGTGAAAAAGCTATAGATTTAATGTTATCAAAAGGAGCTATTGGTATAACTTTTCAAGAGATAGAAAATAAATGAGGAGAGGTTAGCTCTCCTCGTCTACTAACCTTTCTGCTAAATAGTCTGCTAAATGCATTACTTTTATTTTCTTATAATCACCGTGTTTGTACATTCCATCAGCTATGTTAAATACGCAACCAGGACAATCACTTAGAACATAAGTAGCTTCTGTTTTTTCTAAATCTTCTACTTTTCTTTTTTGTAGTTCAGATGCTACTTCATAATTAGATACAGAGAAATATCCTGCAAAACCACAACACATCATTGCCTGTTCACCTTCAACATACTGAGCATTATCTACATTTTTTAGAACATCTCTATAAACATTTGGGTCCATTTTCATTGCTGTGTAAGAATGACATGGAAAATGGAAAGTAACTTTTTCACCATTTCCTTTAAATGTTATAAACCCTTGTTCTCTCAGTATTTCTGCAAAGTCTTTGACTTCATATCCGTATTCTTCTTTTAAAGCTCCTCCACATGTAGGGCAGGCTACAACAATAGCATCAAACTCATACTTGTTAATTTCTTTCTTATTGTGGTTCATAAGCTTTTCAAAGGATTCAACTTCTCCACTATATAAATGTGGAGCTCCGCAACATCTTATATTTTTAGGAACTACAACTTCATATCCTGCTTTTTCCATAAGTTTTAAAACATTTTCACCTGTTTTACCGTAAAAGGCATCTATCATACATCCTGTAAAAAATAGCAATCTACCTTTTTTTTCTTTTTTAGGTTTTACCTCTTTACCTCTAAGACCAAATGGTTTGGCTGTAGGTTTTGGCATAAGTTTAGTATATTTAGGTATCCCTGTATCTAAATAGATTGCATTATATTCTGGAACTTCTTTTCCAAGTAACTTACCATATGCATTCATCAATGAAGGAGCAAATTTCATTCCTATCTTTGTTGGTAAAGAGCCCATCATACCAAGGCCTGTAAATACAGCTTTTTTTACAGGGTCAAATTTTCCAACTTTTTCTTTAGCCTGATATCTTGCTCTGAACATAATTTCTTTATACTCAACTTCATTTGGACAAATCCATTCACATCTTCTACACATAGCACATTCGTTCCACTGCTGGGCAATCTCTTCAGTAAGTGGCATAATTCCATCTACTACAGCTTCAGCTAGTGCTAATCTTCCTCTTGGAGATGACCTTTCTTCTTTTACTACACTGTATGTAGGACATACAGAACGGCAGGCAGAACATTTTACACATTGGTGTGCTAATTCTACTGTTAATTTTACATCTATTTTATCTGCCATTGTTTTCCTCCTGTTTTAAAACTACTTTGTTATAACATCTATCTGGGAAATCTATTAAACCTTCTAAATATAGATTGTTAATAGCTTTTTGAATTTCATTTCTACTAAACCCTGTAAGTTTTTCAATTTCTCCTGTCTTTAGTGGTCTATTTTCTTTAAGTAGGATTTTTAAAATAGCTTTTTCAATGGTCAAGAAAAAACTCCTAATTAAGAAAATTTGTATATATTAATACATCTTTTAGTGGTTGATAACTATAATAAAAATCATATCGTTATGTAATATCTGTTTAATCGCACTAAGTTTTAAAAGATATAAATCATAAAAATTATCCAATAAAGAACGTATCTAAATTAATAATAAAAATTTAATCAAGGAGGAAGATATTATGGAGAATAAAACAAGACTTTCAGAAGAAGAGATAAAGAATGCTTTAAAAGAACTTGAAGGATGGAGTAGAGAATTTAAATGTATAACAAGAAGATTTTATATAGAAGATTGGGGAGAGATTACTCAGTTTTTAAAGCATATTGCTAAATGTGTAGAAGAAACAAATCATCACCCAGATATAATTTTTCACACAGCTACTAAAACTATAACTATTTCAACAACTACGCATAGTGAAGGTGGTATAACTCAGGCTGATATAGACCTGGCAAGGAAGCTAAATGAATTTTTTTAAAAATTAACATGATAAAATAAACTAAGTTTTATTAAGATTAAAAGTAGAAAATAAAATACTTTTAATGAAACGGTTAATAAATATAGCAAGTAAGTTAGACCTTCTTAATGTTTTTTTTCTTATATCTTTATTTTTTCTTGTTTCTTTTTTTATAAATCTTGGCAGTGAAGAAATAGTTTTTAAGTTAGGTTTATCTTTTTTACTTTTTGTGCTTTTTTTTATTTTTTATATATTTAAAAAACCTGAAAAATCCATTTCTTACATAGTAAGAAGTCTTATAATCGGTCAGGGATTTGGTTTGTACGGTGTCTTAGGAGTTATATTTTTTATTGTACAGGTTGGTTGGTTTGGAGATACTATAATCGATAATAATCTAAATAGTTTAGATAAACTCATTCAGTCAGCGGTTATTTTTATAAATATTTTTTCTTTTGGCATAGGATTTTTACTTTTTTATCCAGAAAGAAAAACAAAAAAATTAAGACTTTATCCAGAAAAAAGAAAAATTTTGATTATGGCACTATCCTATAACAAAGATTTAAACGCTTCAAAGGAAATTTTAAAAAATGTTATTAATAACAATGAATTAGATTCCTTCAAAAGTTATATAAACTGGTTACTTCCTCTTAGAAGCTTAAAATATCACAGCTCTAAATTAGAGAAAGCTATATTTCTTGTAAGTCAACAATCAAATCAACAATGGGACGAATTTGTAAAACTGGTAGAAATATTAGACAAAAAAGAAAATATAAAGCTAAGGGACAAAATACAAAAAACTAGAGCTTTAGATTTTAATGACCATGAAGATATTATAGATGAACTAAGAATACTATTAAAAAGTATTATGAGGCATGGATATAAAGATGAAGATATCTCTGTAAATATAAGTGGTGGAACATCAGCTGTAACTTTGTCTTTAACACTGTTTGCTCTTGAAGAGAATAGACAAATTGAGTATTTTACCCAATTTGATTTACCAGCAAAATTAAAAGTATTTAACGTAAACAAAGATGATGCTTTAGTTTTCTTAAAGAGTTTATCTTTAGAGGAATAGTTTTGTATAATTTAAGTCAGAAAAAATATAAACTAATCGTTAAATATATATAGATAAACACCTATGGGGATTATAAAATGGAAACTTTCAAATATAAGATAGAACTAATAACGCCAACGATAATGGGAGGGGCAGATGCAAATCATTTAGATACTGATAAAATCAGGACTTCTGAAATTAAATCAATAATGAGAACAGCCTTTAGATTTGTCGCAGGAAAATACATAAACCACAATAAAGACGGTTTTAAAAGGCTTCTTGAAAAAGAAGGAGAAATTTTTGGAAGTACAAAAAATAAAGCAAAATTTAAGATTTTTGTAGAAAATACAGAAAATTTAAGAACTAAAACAATATTTCTTTTACCTCATAAATATATTTCACATGATAGAAAAACTTATAAAAAAGCTGTTCCTAAAGAAGCAGTCATAGAAAATCAAACCTTTTATCTCAATTTTATCAATTACAATCCAGAAAAATATCCAACAGATTTTTATAAAGCCCTTTTAAAAATTGCATTCCTTTTTGGGATAGGAAACAGAAGAAATAGATTTACAGGTAATATGAAACTATCTAATGAAACATTTTCACTAAAAGATGAAGTTCAAATAATAGATAAAATATGTAAAGATTTGTTTAAAGTAGAGCCAAAAAGTGTAGATGAACCAGCGTTCTTTTCACATACTGAGAAATCAGATGGTAGAAAAAATTATAGAGTTTTCAGCCTACCGTTAAAAACAAGCTTTATAAGAAATGGAAGGTTAGATTTTGAAAATATCCTTAGAACCCTTTATGAAAAAGTAATTCATAAAGTTGAGAAGCAAAAAGATATAAAGGGAATATTAGGCTCCTCGGCAAAACCCAGACAATCTTCTTTTGTAAATTTCTCCCTTTACAAGCAAAACGGAAGCTACAGAGTATTTATCATCTCTGCATATTACAAAAATAGATTT
>JALSSG010000107.1 GCA_026984355.1 Hydrogenothermaceae bacterium | reverse complement strand
TTTCAGATACTTTTATAAAAGCTATATCATCAGGAGTACAATTTAAAGCTTTTAAGGTAAAGATAGAAGATTTTAAGGTCTATTTAGCTAGAGAAATTCCCCTTTGTGATAATGTTTTACAAAAATTAAACAGATAGCATATATTATTTCCTTCATAAATAAACAGATAGAGGAGGAATATGGACAAGATTATCATTCATGGGGCAAGACAGCATAACTTAAAAAACATAGATTTAGAACTTCCTAAAAATAAACTTATAGTTATAACAGGACCTTCAGGGTCAGGGAAATCTTCTTTAGCTTTCGATACTATTTATGCAGAAGGACAAAGAAGATATGTAGAGAGTTTATCTGCATATGCAAGACAGTTTTTAGGCTTAATGGAAAAACCTGATGTAGATAGTATAGAAGGACTTTCTCCAGCTATAGCGATAGACCAAAAAACCACGTCAAAAAATCCGCGTTCTACGGTAGGAACTATAACAGAGATTTATGATTATTTAAGGCTTTTGTTTGCAAGAGTAGGAAAACCTCACTGTCCTGAATGTAATAAAATTATAGCTTCCCAATCTCCTGAAGAAATTACTGACCAGATATTAAAGCTTCCAGAAGGAACAAAGCTTCAAATTCTTGCTCCTGTTATAAGAGGAAAAAAAGGAGAACATAAAGATATTTTTGAAAAAATACAAAAGATGGGGTATCCAAGAGTTAGAGTTGATGGTCAGATTTTTATGATAGAAGATGTACCTAAGCTTGAAAAGAATAAAAAACACACAATAGAAATAGTAGTAGATAGAATAATTTTAAAAGAAGGTATAAGAGCAAGACTTACAGATAGTATTGAGCAAGCATTAAAATTAGGTGATGGACTTGTTATAGTTAACAATCTTAATCAAAACACTGATATACTATTTAGTGAAAAATTTGCCTGTCCAGAACACGGCTTTTCTATAGCAGAATTATCACCAAGACTATTTTCTTTTAACAGCCCTTATGGTGCCTGTCCTGAATGTAAAGGTCTTGGAGTTATTCATAAAATAGATGTAGATACTCTTATAGATTATAACCGCTCTGTAATAGAAGCTTTTAGGATAACGGAGAGTTTTTATTTTAAGTATATAAAAGGAATGATATTTGATATTTTGTACTATCACGGTGTAAACAGGTATACAAAATTTAAGGATTTACCAGAAGAAGTAAAAAATGACCTTATTTTAGAAATAATACCTCACTTAGAAAGAAAATATCTTGAAACAGAAAATGATAAACAAAGAGAAGAGCTTGAAAAATTTATAAAAGAAGTAAAATGTCCTGTCTGTCATGGAGCTAGATTAAGAAAAGAAGCTCTTTATGTTTTAATAAATGGTAAGTCCATATGGGATATTGTAAGAATGAATATAAAACAGGCTTATGAATTTTTTGAAATATTTGAAAACTCTCCTATGAGTCAAAAAGATAAGATTATTGCAGAAAAAGTAGTAAAAGAAATAAAAGAAAGATTAAGATTCTTACTTGATGTAGGTCTTGATTATCTAACACTTGAACGTTCAGCTACTACTTTGTCAGGTGGTGAAGCTCAAAGAATAAGGCTTGCCACTCAAATAGGCTCTAAACTTTCAGGAGTTTTGTATGTTTTAGATGAACCGTCTATAGGACTTCATCCAAGAGATACAGCAAAATTAATAAATACATTAAAAGGACTAAGAGACCTTGATAATACTGTTATTGTAGTGGAACACGACCCAGAAACTATAGAAGAGGCTGATATTATAGTAGATATGGGACCAGGTAGTGGAGTGTATGGAGGTGAGGTTGTTGCTGTTGGTACACCTGAAGAAATCATGAAAAATGAAAAATCTTTAACAGGAAAATATCTTAGTGGTAAATTAACTATACCTATTCCAACACAAAGGAGAAAACCTAACCCAGAAAAAAAACTTATTATAAAAGGTGCCAAAGAACACAATCTAAAAAATATAGATGTTGAAATACCTTTAGGTCTGTTTGTAGCCATTACAGGAGTTTCTGGGTCAGGAAAATCAACATTAATCTACGATATTTTATGGCAGGCAGCAAAAAAAAGGTTTTATCTTCGAAATGAGTATGTTGGAAAACATGAAGAGATTATAGGATGGGAACACATAGATAAAGTTATAAATGTAGACCAGTCTCCAATAGGAAGAACACCTCGTTCTAACCCAGCAACCTATACTAAAGTTTTTGATAATATTAGAGCATTATTTGCAGCAACACCTGAAGCAAAGTTAAGAGGTTATACTCCAGGAAGGTTTTCCTTTAATGTTAAAGGTGGTAGATGTGAAGCATGTAAAGGAGATGGAATTGTAAAAATAGAGATGCATTTTTTACCAGATGTATATGTTACGTGTGAAGTATGTGGCGGAAAAAGATATAACAAAGAAACTCTTTCCATAGAATATAAGGGAAAAAATATAGCTGATGTTCTTGATATGACTGTTGCAGAAGCGTTAGAATTTTTCAAAAACGTTCCTTCAATAAAAAATAAACTCCAGGTTCTATATGATGTGGGTCTTGATTATATAAAGCTTGGACAGCCAGCTACAACTTTGTCAGGTGGAGAAGCTCAAAGAATAAAATTGACAAGAGAGTTATCAAAAAGAGATACAGGCAAAACATTATACCTTCTTGATGAACCTACTACTGGTCTTCACTCACATGATGTAGAAAAATTAATAAGAGTACTAAATAAGCTTGTAGAAAAGGGAAATACTGTAGTTGTTATAGAACATAACTTAGATGTTATAAAAAACGCAGACTGGGTTATAGACCTTGGGCCTGAAGGTGGAGAAAGAGGAGGTCAGATAATAGCAACAGGTACACCAGAACAAATAGCAGAAAATGAAAACTCATATACAGGAAAATTTCTTAGAAAATATCTTGAAGGTGTAAAGGTTTAATCTTCTGTAAGGAAAACTTTTGTAGCTTCTTTGGCTACACTGTATCCAAAACCTCGGTTCATCAGATAATTAACAATTTTTTTGAATTCTTTTTCTTTTTTATACTTTTTTCTTAAGAGATTTAGTGCTGATTGTAGTTCTTCCTCAAAGGATATTTCTATATCTATATTTACACCTTTTTGATAAAGCTTTTTCTTTATAGCAAGTTTAGATTTTCCCTTTTCT
>JALSSG010000106.1 GCA_026984355.1 Hydrogenothermaceae bacterium | reverse complement strand
GGAAGCTGATGTTATAGGTATCACAAGACCGATAACAAAACATAATTTTCTGGTTACAGATATAAAAGACCTTCCACTTATCATTAGACAGGCTTTTTATATAGCAAGAACTGGAAGACCAGGTCCAGTTTTAATAGATATTCCAAAAGATATAACACAGCAAAAATCAGATTATAGAATACCAACAGACGATGAAGTTGAAAAATCACTTCCTGGATACAAACCTCATGTAGAAGGGAACTATCTACAGATAAAAAAAGCTGCAGAGCTTATAAGAAAAGCAAAAAGACCTGTACTTTATGTAGGTGGTGGTGTGATTATATCAGGAGCTTCTAAAGAACTAAAAGAGTTAGCAGAATTAACAAAAATACCAGTAACTACAACAAACATGGGAAAAGGAGCATTCCCTGAAACTCATCCTCTTGCTCTTCATATGCTTGGTATGCATGGAACTTATTATGCAAATATGGCCGTTTATAACGCAGACCTTCTTATCGCTGTTGGGGCAAGGTTTGATGATAGAGTAACAGGTAAAATTCAAGAATTTGCTCCAGAAGCAAAAATAATACATATAGATATAGACCCAGCATCTATAAGTAAAAATATAACTGTTGATGTACCTATAGTTGGTGATGTAAAAAATGTTTTACAAAAATTGATTAAAGAACTCAAGAAAAACCCAATTGAATGGGAAAAAGCAAGAGAAAACTGGCTAAAACAAATAGAAAAATGGAAAAAGGAACATCCATTAACCTATGAAAAATCTGACAAAATAATAAAACCTCAGTATGTTATAGAAGAAATTTATAATATAACTAAAGGAGATGCTATAATCACTGCTGGAGTTGGACAGCACCAAATGTGGGCAGCTATGTTCTATAAATATTCATTCCCAAGACAGTTTTTAAACTCTGGTGGTTTAGGTACAATGGGTTATGGTTTTCCAGCAGCAGTAGGAGCAAAAATAGCAAGACCAGAAAAAGAGGTATTTGCTATAGAAGGTGATGGCTCATTTATTATGAATGTACAGGATATAGCTACAGCTGTTCAGTACAGAATTCCAGTAAAAGTTGTAATTATAAACAATGAGTTCTTAGGTATGGTTAGACAGTGGCAAGAATTTTTCTATGACAGCAGATATGCAAGTGTATGCTTATCTGTACAACCTGACTTTGTAAAACTTGCAGAAAGTTTTGGTGCAGTAGGTTTAAGGGCAACAAAACCAAAAGAAGTAAGAAAAGTACTAGAAGAAGCCATGTCTATAAACGACAGACCTGTTATAATAGATATGGTTGTAGATAGAGAAGAAAATGTTCTCCCAATGGTTCCAGCAGGAAAAAGCTATAGGGAGATGATTTTAAATCCTGGAGAAAAAGGAAAAGCAGAAACTATGTATTTAGTGGGGTAATAAATGGAACAAGAAATAAAACCAGTTAAAATAAGACCAGAACCGCCAAAAAAGGTAGGAAGGCATATTATTGTAGTTAGGGTTCAGCATAATTTCGGTGTGCTGGCCCGTATTACCAATCTTTTTGCCAGTAGAGGATATAACATAGAAAGCCTAACAGTTGGCGTAACACATGAACCAAACATAGCACGAATAACAATCGTAGTAAAAGGGGATGAAAGAATAATAGAACAGATAATAAAACAGCTTAGAAAATTAATAGAAACTTTAAGAGTTAGAGATATTACCTGTATACCTCATATAGAAAGAGAACTTGTGCTTATAAAAGTACATACAGGTGATGAGAAAGCAAGAGATGAAATAATGAGACTTGTAAATATTTTTAGAGCAAAAATTGTTGATGTATCAACAGATACTTATACAATAGAAGTAACTGGAGACATTGACAAAATAGAAGCTTTTATAGATTTACTTAGACCCTTTGGGATAAAAGATTTGGCAAGAACGGGAACTTTAGCTATATCAAGAGAATCTGCAAAAAGCAAATATGCAAAATATATGGAATGAAAATCTGGTTTAGTATTTTTTTATTTTTTTTATTTATATCTAAATCATACTCAAGTAGTATAGGGATACAGGATACACAGACTTCAAATGTTTTACCAGAGTATGGAAAAGTATTAACTGATTTCATTGTACAGAATTTAGACAATGCAGATTATTATATCTCCACAAAAGAGTACTCTTTAATAATAAAACCATTTATAAGCTGGATTGGTACAGACTACAATCTTTGTTTAGAACTATTAAGCAGTACAAAATATACACTAAAAATAACCTGTATGTTAGCTGAAAATGGAGAGTATTTATATCCTACTTTACTGAAGCTATTTGAAAAATTAGGAAACTTTACTCTAAAAGAAAAAAAGGAAAAGTATATAAATCTACTGATAAAAACAAAAACTACTCCAAAATACAATCAATATAAAGTAGAATCTCAAAAAGGTGATATACTTGTATACTACAAAGATGTTGTATTGGTTAACAGTACACAAAAAAATAATACAAAAGACATAGGAAAAGTTATTATAGGACTTAATTCAATTTATTTAAACAAAGAACAGGCAAAAATATTATTTAAATTTTTGTTAGAAAATTATAAAATAAAACAGATTCTAATAAAAAAATACTAATTTCCTAAAAAATAACAAAAGGAGGAATATAATGGCAAAAGTTTATTATGATGAAGATGCTTCTTTAGAAATACTAAAAGATAAAACTGTAGCTATAATTGGTTTTGGTAGTCAGGGACATGCACATGCTTTAAATCTAAGAGACAGTGGTATAAATGTGGTAATAGGACTATATGCAGGAAGTAAATCTGCAGAAAAAGCTAAAGCAGAAGGGTTTGAAGTTTTAATACCAGATGAAGCAGCTGCAAAAGCAGACATAATAATGATGTTAGCACCTGATACTATACAACCAGAAATATATAAAACATCTATACTTCCAAATTTAGATGAAGGTAATGCACTTGCTTTTGCTCATGGTTTTAACATTCATTTTGACCAGATTATACCACCAGAATATATTGATGTATTTTTAATAGCTCCTAAAGGACCAGGACATCTCGTTAGATGGATGTATGAAGAAGGCAAAGGTGTTCCAGCACTTGTTGCTGTAGAGCAAGATTTTACAGGACAGGCAAAAAATATTGCTCTTGCATATGCAAAAGGCATAGGAGCAACAAGAGCAGGA
>JALSSG010000105.1 GCA_026984355.1 Hydrogenothermaceae bacterium | reverse complement strand
TAATAGTAAAAAAACATAAAGGAAATGATACAAAACGAGAAGCTATCAAAACAGATAGCAGATGTAAGCTGGTATGAGTTTATAAGGCAGTTGGAGTATAAAGCAAGATGGTATGAAAGGAAGATAATAAAAGCAGACAGATTTTATCCAAGTAGTAAGACCTGTAGTGTGTGTGGATACAAAAATAACCAGCTTACCATATCAATAAGAAAATGGCAGTGTCCGATATGTAAGACTGTGCATGATAGAGATGGAAATGCTAGTAAAAACCTATACAAGATAGGGGTCGCTCACCTGACGAGCGGTAGGGCAGGAACTGTCCAAACTAAAGCCTGTGGAGCTGGCACTGTTGGCGGAATGTCTAATGATGGATAGTCTACAAGGCATCCAGCTGTGAAGCAGGAAGCTCCTCAATATTATTGAGGAGTGGTTCACAAAAATAGGTAGACTATTCTAATTAAGCAAAAATGGTATAGTATCTATCCTATTTGCTTTTTCATTTACTGCAGAAGTGTTCGTAATTCTAGTTAACGATTCTTCTTTTAGTAAATCAAGATAGAAAATATCTCCTTTTAAATCCTGATTATATCCTGTTCCTATCTGTTTTTCTCCAAAACCATAGAGTATTTCGTGATTTTTAATGTCAATTGGAACAACACCTATTATAGTTTCATCATTATAATCCTCTGCATCATATGAAAAAATGGCTCCGTTATTAGCACAATCCTCTCCATGAGTACACTGTTCAATTTTAAGTATTCTATATAATCTTTCTTGATTAAAAGGTTTGACACTTTCCTTATAAACACCGCCACCCCAATAAGCATATTCAAACTCTTTTATAGATTTGACATCATCGTCATTAACATATCCAGCAATTAATCTCTCTTCATTGTTTAGAAGAATTCTTTCTTTTACATTGTAATAAACTCTATCTGATGTAGCTGTTATAAGATTTATATTTCTTACCCTATCCCCTGCTAAAGGAACAAGAATTTTCAAATCTTTTCCATTTTTCTTAACAGAATAAATAGCATCAATATCTCCCAAATTATCGTCTTTTATACTTGCAACAAAAACAATTCTATCATCTGTAATAACAAAGTCTTTGATTTTGGTACTTCCAAGGTCAGCTATTACTTTAATTGTTTTTTTACCCTCTATTTCCTTTATATCTATTTTTATAATTCTTCCTCCATCAGTGAAATAAATAGTATTTCCCTCTTGATGATGAACTATGTTTTCATAATCGTATCTAAATTTATAAGAAGGTATCTCAAAAAATACAGATTTATCCGTTCTGTTTATATTGTATATAAATAGATAAAGTCTATCTTTAACAGCAAATAATTCCTTGTTAAATAAACCTCCATCCTTACCCTCTTCTACATATGTAAAAGAGCCTAAATATTTAATATTTTTTAAATAATCTTTATCTAAATTCTCTTCTACAAATTTTACTTTATCACAATCATCAAACTCTTCATCACAATACCTTAACTTCTTACCATCTCTAATAAGCCATCCAACTATAGTTCCACTATCTCTATCGTAAAGTGGCATAATTATATCTTTCTCACCTATTTTTACAGGTTTATCCTCTGAAGACATTGCTAGATTAACATAATACCAGTCAAAATCATCATCACAATCTGACAAATTGTCTGCTACTTTGTATAAATAAGCTGATTTTTCATTTAAAAGAAAATCTGTGAAAGATTTTGTTTCACATACTACATCAACATCATCTTCAGAGGAAACCCTTTCTGGAACGAGGTCTGAATCTAAGCCAAGGTCTATTTTATATATCTTTCCATTCTTTATGTAAACCATATAACCATTTCTTATATTTTTTATCTTGTTATCCTCAAAATCTCCTTTAGTTATAAGCTGTAAAGAATTTTCTGTAATATTTTCTTCAACCTGAATTGGAGAGGGATTATTAGGGTCTAAAACAAAGTACTGATTTGAATCAGTAAAATAAAGCATATAGGAAAAGCCTAAAGGGCTTTCTTCAATACCATTCATATTAGCGTTATTATTATCATTTCCATTGTCATTTAAATCACATTTCAATCCAGTAGAAAATAAAAACAAAGCAAAGATTCCACTTAAAAACATTAGTTTTCTTATTTTCATACCTGAATACCTCTACAGAAAATTTTAGTATTTATCCATATAAATCTTTGACATTGTTGTACCTTTTTGACCATAATATTTCCCTCTATAAGGTCTTTGAGCTTTTTCAACCATTTTTGCAAAAACAAGCTGACATATACGCATTCCCGGATAAATCTTAATAGGAACACTATTTGCATTAAAAAACTCCAGCGTTATGTTTCCTTCGAAACCTGCATCAACCCAGCCTGCATTTTCTATAAAAAGACCTAATCTACCAAGCGAAGAACGACCTTCTACAAAAGCAGTAATATCATCTGGCAATTTTACATATTCAATTGTAGTAGCTAAAACAAACTTTTTAGGTTGAATTATAAAATAATCATCAACCTGTATTTTTTCTATTGCATTATTTAAATTTATGCTTCTAATATCAATAATACCAATATTTTCTGGAAAGATAAGAAATTCATTTCCAAGCCGTAAATCTACAGATGAAGCCTGAATTTGATAATCCTCTAAAGGGTCAATTATCAACTTTTTTTCCTGTATAAGTTTTCTCAAAGTTCCATCATTTAAAATCATAATTTTAAACCTCTTTTTATGTTGTGCTTTATAATAGATTTTTATTAACATTATTTTATTTTAGAACTTCTAAAAATACTAATTATCATTCGTTATCTATAAAGGAGGATAAAACATGAGAAAACTTTTATTAATCTTACCTGCAATTATTATGTTGTTTAGCTGTTCTGGTGTAAAAACAACTTCTATCCAAACAACTCAGACTTCAGTAAATGAAACACTCAAATACGAAGGTCCCAAAGCAAGGATAGCTGTAGCCTCTTTTAAATGTAAAGCAGCAAAATGCTATGGAAGAATTGGAAGTGGTATTAGAGATATGTTAGTAGATGCACTGGTTAAATCTGGCAAATTTATAGTTTTAGAAAGAGGTGAAGGTTTAGGAGCAATAAAAGAAGAAATGAGACTTTCTGAAAGTGGATATATAAATAAAGAAAAAGCTCCTGAAAAAGGACTTATGGAAGGAGCAGATATTCTTGTAGTTGGTTCTATAGTTGCCTTTGAACCTAATGCAGAAGGTATAAAAGGTACCGTTGGAGGACTTATTAGAAAAGTTCCCCTAATTGGTGGAGTTAGTGGAAAGTTAAAAGAAGCTTATATAGCTTTAAACCTAAGACTTATTGATGTTAGAACCGGAAGAATAATAAACTCAACTATTGTTGAAGGTAAAGCATCAAGTTTTAACGTAGGTGCCATAATAGGCGGTATACTTCATATACCTTTAGGTGTTGGTTTATCTAAATACAAAAACACACCTATGGAAAAAGCTATTATGGTTATGTTAAATGATGCAGTAAAGAAAATTTCACAACTTGTTCCAGAAGACTATTACAGGTATAAAAATTGAACAAAAAGCTTTTTAGCATAAATTAAAGCCGAAATTAAAAATAGTAGGTGAGAAAAATGAAAAAGAAAAAATATATACTGAATTTAAAAGAAGAAATGAAACATGAGAACTTTATTCAAAAAAGTATAAAACTACCTTTTGAAAGCCTTGAATTACCAAAAGAGTACAGTAATAACGGAAAAGACGTTGATGTTAATCTTTACATAATAAAAGATAAAGAAGGGTATGTTGTATCTATAGATATAAATAGCGATATAAAAGTGGAGTGTAGCAGATGTTTAGAACCTTTTAATATGGATTTATCTGGTTCAAGTAGTATAGTTTTCTCAAAAAAACTTGGAAAAAATAAAGAACTAAAGGAAAAAGACCTTGATGTTGAGTACTTAGAAGATGAAGAAAACTTTAATGTGAATGAACTTGTAAGAGAAGAAATAATAGTGCAAACACCTATGAAACCACTTTGTGATGAAAACTGCCAGGGAATTTGCCCAATATGTGGTAGCAATAAAAATGAAAATAAATGTAATTGCGAAGAAGAACAAAAAAGAGAGAATTCTCCCTTTGCAAAGTTAAAACACCTGTTAGATAAAAAGAATATTTCAAAAAAATGATTAAATCTGATATAATTGTTGTTTGTTTATTTAAAGCTCTAAGGAGGTTATAGTTTAATGGCAGCTCCAAAAAGAAAAAAATCTAAGTCAAAAACAGCAATGAGAAAAGCTCAATGGATGAAAAAATTATCTATACCAGGATACTCTATATGCCCAGAATGTAGTCAACCTAAACCACCTCACAGAGTATGTCCTCACTGTGGATATTATAAAGATAAAGAGGTTATAGAGGTTGTCTAATTGTATATAGCATTAGATGCTATGGGAGGGGATTATGCCCCTTCCAGTACAGTCAAAGGTGCTGTTGAATTTGTCAGAGAGTTTAACATAGGTGTTTACTTAGTTGGAAAAAAAGATACACTTCAAAAACTTCTCAAAAAATACAAAGGAGAAAATCTTCCAATAGAAATAATCCATGCTGAAGATGTTATAGAAATGGATGAGCCACCTTCTATAGCCTTTAGAAAAAAAAGAAACTCGTCTATGCACATTGCTGGAAAACTAGTCAGAGAAGGAAAAGCAAAAGCTTTTGTATCTGCAGGGAACACAGGAGCAGCTATGGCTGTGGCTAAGTTTATAATTGGTGCATCTCCGGGTATAGAAAGACCAGGAATAGCTGTAGCATTTCCAACAAAAAAAGGAAAACCAACAGTTTTGATAGATGTAGGAGCAAATGTTGACTCAAGACCAAGGCATCTAGTCTATTTTGCAGTAATGGGACATACATATGCAAAAGAAATTTTAAAAAGTTCAGAAAATCCAAAAGTAGGCATATTAAGTGTAGGAGAAGAAGAAGGTAAAGGAAATGAACTTGTAAAAGATACATATCCCCTTTTAAAAATGACAAAGCTAAACTTTATAGGAAATGCAGAAGGAAGAGATATTTTTACTGGTGATTTTGATGTAATAGTATGCGATGGATTTGTAGGAAATGTAGTTTTAAAAACAAGTGAAAGCTTGGGATTGGTTATTTTAGAAATGTTAAAACAGGAAGTCAAAAAAAGTATAATTACAAAACTTGGAGCTTTACTAATATATCCTGCTATAAAAAGATTTAAGAAAAAGGCAGATTATGCAGAATATGGCGGAGCACCTCTTCTTGGTATAAAAGGAACCTGTATAATAACTCATGGTAGAGCTGATTCAAAAGCTATAAAAAATGCATTAAAAGTAGCTGCTGAATTTGAAAAAACTCATTTTAATGAAAAACTTTTCGATAATATTAATCATCTACTTCCTGAAGAACTAAAAGAAGAATTATCTTAAGAGGTTTATTATGGCTTGTGAATTAGTTGGACTTGGAATGTATGTTCCTCCTCGTATTCTTACAAATGAAGATTTAGAAAAATTTTTAGACACTTCTGATGAGTGGATTACTACAAGAACAGGAATAAAAGAAAGAAGAATAGCAGAAGAATGGGAAAAAGCCAGCGATTTAGGTTATTATGCTGCGAAAGAAGCTTTAGAAAAAGCAGGGATGCATCCAAAAGATATAGATGTAGTTATAGTAGCAACATCAACACCAGATATGATTTTCCCATCAACAGCATGTTTTCTGGCAGATAAATTAAAATGTAATAAACCTATGGCATTTGATATATCTGCAGCATGTAGTGGATTTATATATGCTCTAACCTTAGCAAGAACTTTTATAGCTTCAGGACAGGCAGAAAATATTCTTGTAGTTGGAACTGAAGTCTTTTCTAAGATAGTAGACTGGAATGATAGAACAACAGCTGTTTTATTTGGTGATGGTGCTGGAGCCGTAGTTTTATCTAAAACAGACAATGATAAAGGCATACTTTCTGCTGTTATGCATTCTGATGGTTCTCACTGGGGTTCTTTATACTGTCCTGTTGGTGAAAAAATAAAAATGAGAGGTAGAGAAACCTTTAAATTAGCTGTAAAGAACATGGCAGATGCTTCAATGAAAGCACTGGAAAAAGCAGGCCTTTCTTTAGATGATATAAAGCTTGTAATTCCCCATCAGGCTAATATAAGAATAATAAGAGCTATTGCTGAAAGGTTAGATATTCCAGAGGAAAAAGTTTTTTCAAATATACATAGATACGGTAATACAAGCGCGGCTTCAATACCTATAGCTATGTATGAAGCAAAAGAAGAAGGGAGATTTCATTCTGGTGATTATATATTATTAACCGCTTTTGGCGGCGGTTTAACCTGGGGAGCACTTACTATTAAGGTTTAATGCTCCAGTTTTTTAAAATCTTCAGGCTTTAAAGACTCAAGCCATTCTTTTATATCATCTTCTTCAAGATTGGTTTTTTCTTCAACATCTTCTATAGACGATTTTATAACCTGCTCTTCAACAAATATTGGTGCTTTACATCTTAGAGCTATATTAATAGCATCACTTGGTCTAGAATCAATTCTAATTTGCTCTCCATTCACAGTCAATACTATATCAGCATAGTAGGTATTATCTTTTAAGGTGTGAATAACTATATAGTCAACATTCGCTCCAAGATTACATAAAAGTGAACTTACAAGGTCATGAGTCATAGGTCTTGGTCTTTCAACATTTTCCAATTCCATAGCTATTGCATTTGCCTCAAACACTCCTATCCAGATAGGTAGAACTTCCTTACCTTCTTTACTTTTTAAAACTACGATAGGCATGTTAGTGATAGGGTCTAACGTTATACCCTGCACAAAAACTTCAATCATAACAGGCTCCTCCTTTCTCTATCAAAATCTATTTTTAATTTAAATTACTTCCCCTACTAATGAGAACCTATTTGCCTGTGTTATTTTTACATTAACCAATCTACCTAATAAGTTATTCCTACCTTTCAAATGAACAAGCTTATTTGTCCTTGTCCTGCCAACTAAACTACCATCTTCTTTTTCTTCTTCTACTAAAACTTCAACTGTTTTACCTTCGTATTGAAGATTTTTCTTAAAAGAAATATCTTTTTGGATATTTATAAGTTCACTTAGCCACTTACTTACAACCTCTGGTTTTTCAGTCATTTCCATTTCTGCTGCAGGTGTTCCCGGTCTTGGAGAATATTTAAAAGCAAAAACCTGGTCATACTCAACTTCTTTTACAACCTTTACAGTTTCTAAATAATCCTCATAAGTCTCACCAGGAAAACCAACTATAATATCAGTAGAAAGAGCAATATCTGGAATATATTTCTTTAAAAGTTCTATCTTTTGCAGATATTCTTTTTGAGTATATCCTCTATCCATTGCTTCTAAAACTCTGTCAGAACCTGCTTGAATAGGTAAATGTAAAGCTTCACAAACCTGTGGAATATCAGCCATAGCTTTTATAATATCTTCATCTAAATCTCTTGGATGTCCTGTGGTAAATCTAATCCTTTCCACACCATCAACATTAGCTACAGCATATAGAAGTTCCCAAAACTTAACATCACCTAAATCTTTTCCATAAGCTGTAACATTTTGACCAATAAGATGAATTTCTTTTACTCCATCTTCAACTAAGTATTGAACTTCCTGCAAAATTTCACCTATCCTTCTACTTCTTTCTTTGCCTCTTGTGTATGGAACTATACAGTAAGTACATTTTTTATCACATCCTCTTATGATGGTTACATACGCCGTATACTTATTTTCTCTTACAGTAGGATATTTATCTAATTCAGCTTCTCCTTCGTCTATCTCTTCTATTATTTCTACGGCTTTATTTCCTGACTTTGCTTCTTCTAATAATTTTGGTAGATGATGAATATTAGTTGTTCCAAATACCATATCTATAAATGGTGCTTTCTGAAGTATTTCATAACCAGCCCTTTGAGCAAGACATCCACAAACTCCAATAATAGCATCTGGTTTTTCTTTTTTTATCTTTTTAAACTCTCCAAGAGCAGACAAAACCTTTTGGTCTGGTTTTTCTCTAACAGAACAGGTATTTACAAGAATAACATCAGCTTCTTTCCAATCCCTTGCAGGTTCATATCCGAGGGTTTTTAATATTCCTGCCATCTTTTCTGAATCATATATATTCATCTGACAACCGAAAGTTCTTATGTAATACTTCATTTACCTTTCTCCTAAAACTTCTTTATACAAACTATATATTTTATGCCTGTTTTAATTGTTATTCCATATGCAAAAATCTTACAATTCTTTTATCAAAAATCTTGACAAATGAAAACTAAAGAAATATCATTATTATTGAAATAAATTGTTTCAAGGGAGGTTTTGATAATGAAAGAAAAAGCAAAAAAAATAATTGGTATTGACTTAGGAACTACAAACTCTGTAGTTGCTGTAATGGCTGGAGGGGAACCTGTAGTAATAGCTAATCAAGAAGGATTTAGAACAACTCCATCTATCGTTTCATGGACAAAAGAGAAAGAAATCCTTGTAGGAGAACCTGCTAAAAGAAGAGCAGTATTAGACCCATTAAATACTATATATGAATCAAAAAGATTTATAGGAAGAAAATTTGATGAAGTAAAAGAAGAAGCAAAACATGTGTCTTATAAAGTCGTCGCAGATGAAAAAGGAGATGCAGCTTTTGATGTTCCTAATGCAGGTAAAATAGTAAGACCTGAAGAAGTAGGAGCTCAAATTCTAAAAAAATTAAAAGAAGCTGCAGAAAGTTATCTTGGAGAAGAAGTAACAGAAGCTGTTATAACAGTTCCAGCATACTTTAATGAAAGACAAAGACAGGCAACAAAAGATGCAGGAAAAATTGCAGGACTGGAAGTTAAAAGAATAATAAACGAACCTACTGCAGCAGCTTTAGCATATGGTCTTGATAAAAAATCAGATGTAAAGATACTTGTTTATGACTTTGGTGGTGGTACATTTGACGTATCAATCCTTGAAGGTGGGGATGGTGTAATAGAAGTAAAAGCAACAGATGGAGATACTCACCTTGGTGGAGCAGATATTGATGCAAGGATTATAAACTGGCTTATAGATGAATTTAAAAAAGAGCACGGTATAGATTTAAGACAGGACAAAACAGCATTTCAAAGAATAAAAGAGGCTGCAGAACAAGCAAAAAAAGAACTTTCCTTCAAATTAGAGACAGAAATTAATCTTCCATTTATTACAATAGACCCTAACACAAATCAACCTTTACATCTGCAGAAAAAACTTACAAGAGCAAGACTTGAAGAGATGATAAAAGACCTTATTGATAGAACAATGGATATAGTTAAAAGGACTCTTGAAGCTGCAAAACTAACACCACAGGATATAGATGATGTTGTACTGGTTGGAGGTTCTACAAGAATACCTCTCGTACAACAGAAAATAAAAGAATTCTTTGGTAAAGAACCTCACAAAGGCGTAAACCCTGATGAGGTTGTTGCAGTAGGTGCAGCAATACAGGGAGGAGTATTAGCTGGTGAAGTTAAAGATGTTCTGTTAATAGACGTTACTCCATTATCTCTTGGAATAGAAACACTTGGAGGTGTAATGACTGTACTTATACCAAGGAACACACCTATACCAACTAAAAAATGTGAGATATTTACTACAGCAGCAGATAATCAAACTCAAGTTGAGATACATGTTCTTCAAGGTGAAAGAAAAATGGCAAAAGAAAACAAATCTCTTGGTAGATTCTTCTTAACAGATATACCTCCAGCACCTAGAGGAGTACCACAAATAGAAGTATGTTTTGATATAGATGCAGACGGAATACTGCATGTTACAGCAACAGATAAAGCAACTGGAAAAGCTCAGTCTATAACAGTTCAGCCTACAAGTGGATTAACAGAAGAAGAAATACAAAAAATAATAGAGGAAGCTAAAAAACATGAAGAAGAAGACATGAAATTCCAGGAAACTGTAGAACTAAGAAACCAGCTTGATGCACTGGTTTACAGTTTAGAAAAAACAATAAATGAAAATAAAGGTAAACTAACAGAAGAAGAAGTAAAAGAAGCAGAAACTGTAATTAATGAAGCTAAACAGGCTCTTCAATCTAACGATAGAAATCAAATCCAGGCAGCAATAGATAAGATAACCTCTGTTGCAAATAAGATAGCTCAAAAACTCTATCAAGGTGGAGCTGGTGCTGGTGCAACCACAGGAGAGAAAAAAGAAGGTGGAGATGATGATGTTATTGAACCAGAAGTTCAATAAAAAGGTGGCGTTAAAGCGCCACCAATTTATTTTTTCCTGTTTTTTTTGCTGTATACATAGCTTTATCAACTCTTTTTAGTAAATTATAAATCGTTTCTCCAGGTAAAAACTTCGTTATTCCAATACTTGCACTTACGAATTTTGAGTTATATTGAATTTGATTTATAGATGTTAATATTTTTTTGCCAGCATCTAAACTATTTTCCAGATTAGAATCAATAAGTAAAACCATAAACTCCTCTCCACCCCATCTTGCTATTACAGAATTTTCATCTAATACAGATTTTACATTATCTGCTACTTTTTTTAGTATCATATCTCCAACATGATGACCATAAGTATCATTTATCTTCTTAAAATCATCTATATCAAACATTATCAATGAAAAATTTGGATTATCACTTTTTTGGACTAAACTTTCTAAAATATCTAAAAACTTTCTTCTATTTAAAAGACCAGTAAGAGGGTCTGTAGATGCAAGTTTTTTTAACTCTTTCTCATAATTTATGCTATCTGTGATATCTTTTATATAACATACCGTGCCTTTTATTTTTCCATCAATCTTAAATGGATAAAAGCATCTTGAGAAAATTCTACCATTTTTTAGCTCAAATAAATCTTTCATTACTTTATCTATATCCTTATAAGCCTGCTCAATAACCTGTATAAATTTTTCAGGTTCTTTTAACTTAGGCTTTATTTTTTCCATTAGTTCATATCCATTTAAAGACATGTCATCTTCATCAAATTCCCACAGTTTTAAAAAAGTTTTATTGTAAGATAGGATATTCCTATTATTATCCATTACTAAAATAGCATCTTCTGTAGCATCTATAGTAGCTTTTAATATGGCAAGAGATTGCTTTAGTTTTTCTTCAAGAAGTTTTCTTTCAGTAATATCAACAAGAAAATCCAAAACGGCAGGCTTTCCATTCCACTGTATTATTACCGGTCTTATATGAAACCATCTAACACTACCATTTTTATGAACAATTCTAAAATCATACTCTTTTTCTGCAGGGAGTCCTTTTATCCTATTTCTGAAATTTCTCATTACTCTTTCTTTGTCTTCCTCATAAATAAACTCAATAAAGGGAGTAGACATAATCTCTTCAGGTGTATAACCAGTTAGTTGAGAACATTTTGGATTGGTATAAACAATCTTTTCATCTTGAATTATAACTATAGCTTCACCAGCATGTTCTACTATAGTCTTATACTGGTGATAAAATTCAAAATTATCAGTATTTTCTGACATAATTCATACCATAAACTTTGATAAAATATATCTTACTTTATTTAAAGTAAAAAAACTTTTATAAAAAACAAGGAGGTTAGGATAGTATGCATAATTTAAAAACAGTCCTTTTGCTTGGTATACTTACAGGACTGTTCTTAGCTATAGGTAAATTGTTAGGTGGCCAAACAGGAATGGTAATAGCATTTATATTTGCTATGATTATGAACTTTTTTGCCTACTGGTTTTCAGACAAAATGGTTTTAGCCATGTACGGTGCTAAGGAAATTCCATATGAAGAAGCACCGTGGCTACACGATATGGTAGAAGATTTAGCAAGAAGAGCAAATATACCAAAACCAAAGATTTATCTTGCACCTATTGACGTACCTAATGCCTTTGCAACAGGAAGAAGCCCAGACCATGCAGCTGTAGCAGTCACTTCAGGGATATTAAGAATTCTTGATAGAGAAGAACTAAGAGGAGTATTGGCTCATGAATTAGCACATATAAAAAACAGAGATATACTCATATCAACTATTGCAGCAACAATAGGTGGTGCCATATCAATGATTGCAGAAATGGCTTTTTGGTCTAGTCTTTTTGGTGGAAGAGATGAAGAAGATAGTGGAATAGGTGGTATTATATCTGCAGTATTACTGATGGTTCTTGCTCCTATTGCAGCTATGCTCGTTCAAATGGCTATATCTCGCTCTAGAGAATATGCTGCAGATGAAACAGGAGCAAAAATATGTGGATGTCCACTGTCTCTTGCAAAAGCCCTTGAAAAACTTGAAATGGCTGCAACCCAATTAGCTCCTGTAGCTTCACATGAAGTAAATCCAGGAACAGCTCACCTGATGATAGTAAACCCCCTAAGAGGTGATTTTATAGCATCATTATTTTCTACACACCCTCCAACTCAAGAAAGAATAAAGAGACTATATGAGCTTGCAAAGAAAATGGGACAGATATAAATATCTGTCTCCTATTTTCCTTTTAATAATATTTTTATTCTCCTGTAGTACCTCTCCTGAGTATAAAATTGAAAAATTATATTTAGATGGAAACAAAGAATGTATAAAAACATGTCAAACCAAAAAGTTAAAGTGTGAAAAACAGTGTAAATCAGAATATGAAAAATGTATAAACACTGCCTATAAAAGAGCTAAAGAAACTTATAACATACTTGTAAAACAATATGAAAAAGAGCTAAAAATATATAATTCTTTATTTGATAAATATCTACATGAATATGACCAGTGGTTTTCAAAGTATAGTCTAATTTTCGATAGCTACCAATATTATAGAGATAGATGCCAAAAAGATAAAAAAGACAGCTATTCGTGCTATAAATATAATCAATTAAAATCAGAACTTGAACATTTAAGATATTTAAAACCATATCCACCAAACAAGCCAACTCCTCCAGATTTCAAAAAAATATTACAGGATGAGAAAAATAACTGTATAAATAGATGTAGTAAATGTGAAGAACAGTTTGATATATGCTTCACAACATGTGGTGGTAAAATTAGTATAAAGAAAATCTGTGTGAAAAATTGTGATAAACAAAAATAAAACTAAAGATAATAAAAAGGAAAACGATAATATCTAATAAACATATATGGAGGGAACATTGGATTTAAATACTATACTTCTTGTATTTCCAGAACAAATTGTAGAAAATACTGTTTATTTATCCTCAAAATTCGTCAGAGCTTTTAATGCAAAATTAATAGTCTTAGTGTTAGAGAAGAAAGAAAGTATAGATGAAACAAATTTAAAAGAAAATCTAAATCAGTTAAACATAAACTACCAGATTCATATAGAAAAAAACGGAATAAAAGAAAAAATTAATGACTATATTGAAAAATTTAGTCCAGATATGATAGTTCTTCCTCATGAAAAGATAGACCCGATGGTTCATATATTTAAACATCCTATTACAGAAAAATTCGTCGAAAGATTCGATAAAACTCATGTAATTTTCCCACTAAAAGAAACAAAAGATATCCAAAAATCTCTTATATATATAGACCCAAATAACGACACAGAAGCATATATAAAATCAGCATTTGAAATATTATCAAGAGTTAGCTTAGCTGAGTTTATATATTCATTTCATGAAGAATATTTTGAGTATTCACTTATGAAAACACATCCTGAAGCTGAAGCTAAAAGTATAATAAAACAGCTTTATGAAGAAGGAATAGAAAAAAGTAAACAACTAATAGCAAAAGCTATAGGAAAAGAAATAACACTAAAAGTGATAAAAGGAGACCCAAAGAAAGAAGTTCCATTTTTTGCCATGACAAATGGTTATGACCTTCTTGGAATAAATATAAATCACGAGGATAAAAAATCTTTCATTGAAAATACAGAAATATCAATAGGATTATTTAAAGGAGAGGGGTAAAGTGGAACATCATACTTTATTTAGTATATTTGGAATAGAAGTTTCAAAAACATTTCTTTACTGGATGTCTATTGCCGTTTTTGTCGGTACCTATGTAATGATAATTTTAGAAAAGTTTTTTGACAGAGTAGCAGCAGCATTATTTGGGGGAGCTTTAGCTATATTCATAGGAATAGAATCTTCTGAGCATGCATGGGAAGCTATAGACCATAACACTATCTTCCTTTTACTTGGTATGATGATAATTGTTTCTGTACTTATAGAAAGTGGCTTTTTTTCCATTTTATCTATCAAAGCTTTACAAATAACAAAGGGAAAACCATTAAACATACTATTAACATTTACATTTCTAACAGCATTTTTATCAGCATTCTTAGATAATGTTACAACTGTTCTTTTTATGATACCTATTTTAATAGGTATTACAAGAAGATTAAAACTTCCACCTGTACCTTATGTTATAGCTACAATTCTTGCATCAAACATAGGTGGAACAGCAACATTAATAGGAGACCCGCCTAATATAATTATTGGTTCTATAGGTAAATTTACATTTAACGATTTTATTGTAAATTTAGCTCCAATAGTAATTATAACCCATATAATTGGAACAATAGTTTTTACATTAATGATGAAATGGAAAGGTGAATTAGAACCAAGAATAACTGATGAAAAAGAGCTTGAAGAAATCATAAA
>JALSSG010000104.1 GCA_026984355.1 Hydrogenothermaceae bacterium | reverse complement strand
CTATTGACTTTATATCCCACAACGTTCAGACAAAACCTGTTAATTAGAGAAACTAAAAAAATTAATTTGAGCTTTTATATCAATATTCTCAGCCCTGTAAAAATTTTTTACATATACCTGCAAATAGTAGTTTTTTGCAGTGAACCTCCAGTAAGGAAATTATATTTATTAGCATAAACTAATAACCCTTGATACTCAAGGATCAAAAATCTTAGTCTATCACACTCAGAATGCATTATGTTTTTTATGGAATAACGCTATCCTTATTCAGTTTCCAAGTATCCACTTATAATAATGATAATACAAATTATCACAGGATTTTTCAAGCTTTTTTAGTATAGGTATTATAATATATAAAATTGAATTTTTATTGATTTGAAATATTTTTCAAGAGAAAAACAAGACTAATTTGGAGGTAAATTATGGCAGGGCATAGTAAATGGCATAACATTCGCCATAAAAAGGCAAAAATGGATGCCAAAAGAGGACAAATTTTTACAAAATTAATTAGAGAAATTACCGTAGCTGCCAGACAAGGTGGAGGAGACCCGGAATTTAATCCAAGACTTAGAATGGCTATAGAAAAAGCTAAAGAACATAATATGCCAATGGAAAATATAGAAAGAGCTATAAAAAGAGGTACTGGGGAACTGGAAGGCGTAACCTATGAAGAAATAACATATGAAGGATATGGACCAGAAGGAGTGGCAATTATAGTTGAATGTCTTACAGATAACAGAAACAGAACTACAGGAGAAATCAGGCATATTTTCTCTAAACATGGTGGAAATTTAGGAACGACCGGATGTGTTTCTTTTCTATTTGAAGAAAAAGGAGTTATACAGGTACCAAAGGATGAATACTCAGAGGAAGAAATTTTTGAAAAAGCTATAGAAGCAGGAGCAGAAGATGTTATAACTGAAGATGATTATTATGAAATAAGAACAGAACCTAAAGAGCTTTATACAGTAAAAGAAGCTTTAGAAAATATGGGAGTAAAAATAGAAAAGGCAGAACTTACAAAAATACCTACAACTACAGTAGAAATAAAAGATGAAGAAACAGCTACAAAGCTTATGAAACTTTTAGATGCTTTAGAAGATAATGATGATGTTCAAAAAGTTTATTCAAACTTTGATATGTCTACATCATTAATGGAGAAAATTACATAACTTTGAAAGTAGTAAGAGTATTAGGAATAGACCCCGGAAATTACAGAACTGGATATGCTTTGTTAGATATTAACGGAAGTCGCTATAATCTAATTCACTCTGGTACTGTTTCAGCAAAGAAGAAACCAGAAAATCTAAAAAAAATATACGATGAGCTAAAAAAAATTATAGAAGAGTATAAACCTACAGAGCTTGCTTTAGAATCTTCTTTTTATGGGAAAAACCCACAAGTTCTTATAAAACTTGGAGAAATAAGAGGTGTAATTTTACTGCTGTCAGCTATATATAAATTAGAAATATATGAGTACACACCACAAAAGGTAAAAAATGCTATAACAGGATACGGCTGGGCAGGAAAAGAAGATGTTTTTAGTATGGTGAATAAATTATTTAACATAATCCCAGAGTATCAAGATGAAGCAGATGCTATAGCTGTAGCGTTTTGTCATTTTTTAAACAGATAAGAGAGGTAAAAGATGAAAATAGGAGTTATAAGTTTAGGTTGTCCAAAGAATCTTGTAGATACAGAAAATATATTAGGGCTTTTAAATGTTTCAGGAGCTACATTTACCCATAATTTAGATGAAGCAGATATTATACTGATAAATACATGTGGCTTTATAGATACTGCAAAAGAAGAATCGATAAATACCATATTACAAGCAACTACACTAAAAGAAAAAGATAAAAATAAAAAAATAGTAGTTACAGGTTGTTTAGTGGAAAGGTATAAAGATGAACTTGAAAAAGAAATACCTGAAGTAGATATGTTCATAGACTTAAAAAATGAACAAAAGATACCAGCTTTTATAGGTTTATCTAAAAACGTAAATACAGAAAACCTATATCAAACAAGGATTATAACTACTCCAAAACATACAGCATATCTAAAAATATCTGAAGGTTGTGACCATACATGTTCTTTTTGTGCAATACCTAAGATAAGAGGAAAGCACATTAGCAGACCAATTCCTGAACTTGTAGAAGAAGCTAAGATATTGGCTGAACAGGGAGTAAAAGAACTAAATATAGTATCTCAAGATACTAGCAGTTATGGAGTAGATATCTATGGAAAACCTAAACTGTGGGAGCTTATAAGACAGTTAGAAAAAATAGAAGGTATAAAATGGATTAGGCTTTACTATCTTTATCCAACAACAGTAACAGAAGATTTTATAAAAGCTATAAAAGATAGCGAAAAAGTAGTCCGATATTTTGAAATGCCAATACAACATAGCGAAGACAAAATATTAAAGGATATGATGAGAGGATACAGAAAAAGAAGAATAGAAAAAATCCTTGAATGGAAAGAAAAATATATACCAGATACAGCTATAAGAACCTCAGTTATAGTAGGTTTTCCCACAGAAACAGAAAAAGATTTTGAAAATCTATTAAATTTCATACAACAGGCTAAATTTGATTGGTTGGGAGTTTTTACATATTCTCATGAGGAAGATACACCAGCATACAAAATTTTTAAAGATACAATTCCTTATGAAGAAAAAATCAGAAGAAGAAATGAAATTTTAAATATCCAAAATTACATAACAGAAGAAAAAAACAGACAATCAATAGGAAAAACATTCAAAGTGTTAATAGATGGTTTCTCCCAAGAATGGGAAACTTTACCACTAGGAAGGACATACAAAAGTGCATATGATATAGACGGTGTTGTTTATATAGAAAGTCAAGAGCCTGTTAGACCCGGTGAATTTATAAATGTAAAAATTAAAGATGTTATTGACGTATATGATTTGGTAGGTGAGGTTATATGATAGCTGTAATCCAGAGAGTATTAAAATCCTACGTAGAAGTAGATAACAAAATAGTAGGAGAGATAGGAAAAGGGCTAAATATACTGCTTGGAATAGAAAAAGGAGACTCACCAAAAGATATAGAAAAATTAGTAAATAAGATAGTAAATTTAAGAATTTTTGAAGATGATAAAGGAAAAATGAATTTATCAGTTATAGACATACAAGGTGAAGTTTTAGTTGTATCTCAATTTACCCTTGTTGCA
>JALSSG010000103.1 GCA_026984355.1 Hydrogenothermaceae bacterium | reverse complement strand
TTGTATTTTTTATTATATCTTGAATACTTTTTTCAAGTGTTTGTTTGTTTTCTATATAAGGAATAAGTTCTTTATAACCTATAGCCTGCATAGATGTTAGAGCATTTTTATACCCTTTATCTAATAGAAATTTTACTTCATCGATTAAACCTGCTTCTATCATTTTGTAAACTCTTTTTTCAATTCTTTCCATTATTTGTTTTTTATCCCTTGTTATATTAAATCCTATAAATTCATACCTTTTATTTTTAAAACTATGTTCTTTTATAAAATTTGAAAAGGGCTTTCCTGTCTTGTAATAAACTTCAAGTGCTCTAATTATTCTTTTTTTATCATTTTTATGAATTTTTGATGCATAATCTGGGTCTACTTGTTTTAGTTTTTCATAAAGTTCACTTTCTGACAAAAGATATAGTTTACTCCTTAAGTTCCAATCACCTTCAGGTGCTTCTGATAGACCATATAATAAAGCCTGTATATAAAGCCATGTTCCACCTACAATAATTGGTATTTTTCCCTTTTGGGAAATATAATCTATCTTTTCATCAGCAAGTTTTATAAACTCTTTTACAGAGAATTTTTCATCAGGGTTTTTTATATCTATCAGATAATGAGGTATATTTTGTCTTTCTTCTATAGATGGTTTTGCTGTACCTATATCCATGTATTTATATACCATCATAGAATCTGCACTTATAATCTCTCCATTTATCAGTTTTGCTAGTTTTATAGAAAGTTCTGTTTTTCCTGTTGCAGTTGTCCCAGTTATAATAACTATCTTCTTCATCGTGTAAAAAATATATATTGGTAGGAAAACATTAGCAACATAATTTATAATAGGAAAGAAGAATTTAGATGTTATTGGTGATTAAATGGCACGAAGAAAAGAAAGGAAAACATCTGTAGAAAAAGCATTAGACCTTATTGAAGTATTAAAAGCAAAAGATGACCTTGGTGTAACAGAGTTAAGTAATGAACTTGGACTTAATAAAAACAATGTATTTAGATTATTAGCTACTTTAGAAGTAAAAGGAATTGTTGAACAAGATGAAGATACAGGGCATTACAAATTAGGTAAAAAAGTACTTTATTTAGAGTATGCTTATCTAAAAAATCTACCATACATTAAAGAATTTAGACCTTATCTTAGAGAAATTAGAAATCTAACACAGGAAACTGTATATCTTTCAAAATTTCATGATAACAGCATTATCTATATATTTTCTGTAGAAAGTAAAGCTGCAGTACATGTTCACTCAAGATTAGCAAGAAGATATAAAGCTTCAGAAATAGCTCCCGGCAGAGCTTTTAAAAGGGCAAAAAGAGAAAAAGGCTTTATATTTGAATATGATATACAAACTGTAGAAGATGAGGTCAGTGAAGGAGCAACTATAATAAGAGATGAATTTGGAAATCCTTTAGTAGCTCTTTCTATTGTTGCACCAATAAATAGAATGGATGAAAAAAGACTAAAGACAGAAATAAAAAGTATATTAAAAGACTATTCAGAAAAATTAGAAAGACTTTTAACCCCCTCTTTGAAATAGTTTAGGTGCTAAGAAAGGAAGAGCATATTCAATATCAAGGAAATTCACAGCCAAAACAAAGTTTGCATAAGTTCTATCAGTTTCTTTATTATAGTCCTCAATATATTTCAGTTTCAAACTCCAACATTTCCTATCAATAGTAATACTAAACCTTTTTTGCTGAATATATCCGTCTTTTATATTATTTAATATAGAAGCTTGAAGTATAAGATTTTTATAAAGTAATTTTACTTTGTTATTAACCTGATTTACACCGGGCTGTTCCTCACCACTACCTCTATCAAAAGAATGGGTTAAAGTATATTCAAACCATTTTGTAAAAGGCATATGAAAAGATGTAATAGAACGCACTATCCTTTTTATAGAAAAATCAAAAAATAGATTATTTTCACCAGACCACTCACCAATCTTAAAATAAAAGCTGTTTCTTATAGGTTTTAAATTAGCATTAAATACCTGCTCACCTATCTGATATTTTCCTGAAAAAGAGTATCCAGCATATATAGACCATCTGAAAAAATCATCACTATTTTTGAAATTAAGTATGTTATGTAATACAAAATCTATATCTTTTTTCGAAAATATATTATCTTCTCTATCAAATACTTCACTTTCACTGTCATTTAATTTAGCAAGATAAGACAGACTAATTTCTGGAATTATAATGTGATTAAAGCTGTTATGTCCTTTTATAAAACTTTTTCTTAGATTTTCTTCAAAAGAAACACTATTTTTTGAATTTACTTTAAAATCTAATCCCTGTGTTCTCAAATAAAGCATTGACCTTGGTGTTATATTTAAATAAGAATCAAAACCAAGCATATGATAATAAAGCTTAAGTCTAAGTCTATTATCACTTCTTAAAACTTTATCCCCTATTTCCCTGTAAAAATGCGTATTTACAGAAAGAAAATCAAAATATACTGGAAAATACTTAAAAATCTGTTTTTGTTTTATATAAAATCTTACCTCTGGAAGTCTTTGAAGTGTATATAAGTTTGTAGTCTTAGTAAGGTCATAAAGATAATCAAAATTTATCTCTGAGGTAAACCAATCTCCATTATACTGAGCAAGGAGCTGAGATTTAGTATAGGCTAAATATCTTAAACTACTGTTGCTGTAAAAATCTTCAAAGAAAAAATGGTCACTTGGTAAATCAAAATTAAGATATACATTCCAGCCTTTCCATCTAAAAGAAGTATTGGCTTTTATTCTCCATCTATTTTTTAAAGGTGAAACTTCTCTACCTTTCCACCAGCTACCTTCTCCTTTTTCTCTAAAGTAAAACACCTTTCCAGTAAATAAACTATCTTTGGAAAATCTATTTCTATACTCTATGTCTAATCCCTGTCCTTGATTATTCCTAAAATCATAGGTAAATGTTATATCACTATTTTTATTAATTACGTAAAAAAATGGGATTTTTAACATAAATGTATTGTAAGAGTCCTGCCCTATGGTAGGGATTAATAAACCTGTTTTTCTATTGTAAGTTGGGTATGCAAAAAATGGTAAATAAACAACAGGAACATTAAAAAAAGCAAGCCTTAAATTATAAGAATACATGTAATCATTTTTTCTTACCTTTATCTTTGATGATTTAACATACCAGTCATACTGACTAAAAGGACACATAGAAAATTCACCAGCATAGATATAAAAAGTGTTTTCTT
>JALSSG010000102.1 GCA_026984355.1 Hydrogenothermaceae bacterium | reverse complement strand
CAATGAAAAAGAGAAAAATTTTCTTTCTTATCTCTTCTATATTTTTAGTTTCCTGTGAAAATGAAGAGCTACTTGATGCTAAACTCAGTACTATTATAAAACAGCAGTCATTAGAGCCACTACCTAAGGTAGAAAATAACAATCCAGAACTTTTTAAGCTAGGGCAGGCTTTATTTTTTGATAAAATTTTAAGTGGGAATAAAGATATATCATGTGCAACATGTCATCACCCTCAATTTGGTACTGTTGATTGTTTATCTTTAGGAGCAGGAACAAAAGGTCAAGGTCTTTGTAAAGATAGAGAAAAAGCTGAAGGAAGAGAATTTGTACCAAGAAACAGTCCAGAACTGTTTAATAAAGGATTATCTTTATGGCATGCTATGTTTTGGGATGGAAGAATTGAATTGCAGGAAAATGGGCAAATCAGAACACCTGCTGGCAAAGATACTCCAGAGGGATTAATTAATGTTTTAGCAGCTCAGGCATTATTTCCAATCACTTCAAGAACAGAAATGAGAGGTCTAAAGGGAGATATTGCTGTTGATGGTACAAAAAATGAACTGGCAGAAATAGAAGATGGTAAATTTGTAGAAATATGGGATAAAGTCATGGACAGAATTTTATCTATACAGGAATATGTACAGATGTTTGAAAAAGCGTATCCTGGAAAAACCCAGTTTACTATTGCTGACTATGCAAATGCAGTTGCTACATATGAAGGTGTAGCATTTTCTATGGGGAACACTCCATGGGATGAATATCTAAGAGGAAATAAGAAAGCTTTAAAGTATGAGGCAAAATTAGGTGCTGTTTTATTTTATGGCAAGGCAGGTTGTTATCAGTGTCATAGCGGACCCTTGTTTACAGACCAGAAGTATCATAATATAGGCGTTCCACAGTTTGGTCCTGGTAAAGATACACAAACAGGCTTAGATATGGGAAGATATCATGTTACAGGCAATCCTGATGATAAATATAAATTTAGAACACCTTCGTTAAGAAATCTTTTAGTAACTGCACCTTATTTACATAATGGAGCTTATGACAGCTTAGAAAAAGTCATAAAACACCATATGAACCCAGAAAAGTATCTTAGACAGTACAACCCTCTAGAAAATGGCATACCTGAAGATTTAGCTAAGACATTAAAAAACGATGAACAAACAATCAATGATATCCTATCAACATTAGACATAAATATTCCTCAACTTACAGATGAAGAAATATCTTATTTAGTTGAATTTTTAAAAGCTTTAACAAGTCCTGATGTGTATAATGAAGAAAAAATGGAAAGCACTATACCAGAAAGAGTACCTAGTGGTCTTCCTATAGATAGAATATAAATTTATTTTATATTACAATGGAATTTAATTTTAGATTGTGGAGGGGATTATGGAATTTCTACATAGAGAAGAAGCACCTTTAACAGAAGAACAGTGGAGCCAGATAGATGAAATTGTAGTAAATACTGCAAGGAAAACACTTGTTGGAAGAAAATTTATAGAGATAACCCCTGTTTCAGACCCATCTATACAGTTTTCTCCATACGATACTATAGATGCTGGAAATAGTGGTGCGTGTGGTCTTTTTGGAGAAAAAGATTGTGGAGTTGTCAAAGTAAAAGATAGAAAATATTTACCTCTTCCAATTATTTATCAAGATTTTAAATATCACTGGCGAGATATAGAAAGTTCTAAAAAATTTGGTATACCAATTGATTTAAGTATTCCAGCAACAGCAGCAGCAAAGGTTTCTGTAGCAGAAGATATGTTAATTTTTAATGGAGACCAATCTTTAGGCTATCCTGGTCTTCTAAATGTAGAAGGAAGAAATATAGTCAAACTAAGAGATTGGAACAGTAATGGAGAGGCATTCAAAAATGCAGTTGAAGCTGTAGAAAAACTTGCAGAAAAAGGTTTTTATCAGGATTATGCACTTATTTTACATCCAAAAGATTTTGCAAAACTTCACAGAGTTTTACATAACACAGGTGTTTTAGAAATTAACCAGATAAAAGAACTTTTCAGTATTGGTGTTTTTACAACTCCGGCAGTACCTCAAAACAAAGCTGTTGCTGTTGCAACAGGTATAGAAAATATGGATATATTTATAGCACAGGATATGATAACAGCTTATGTAAACTACGAAAATATGGATCATTATTTTAGAATACTTGAAATATTAGCTCTAAGAATAAAAAGACCAGAAGCTATATGTACCATAGAATAAATTCAGGAGGAAATTTTTCAATGTTAAAACACCTTTATCTTTTAATCTTATCTTTATTTATCATTTCTTTTTCCTTTGCCAGAGAAGAAATAGTAGTAATTGATATCCAAAAGGTAGTAGAGCAATCTACTGCAGGTAAGGAAGCTCAACAGCTTTTAGAAAAACAGGCAAGAATGGCACAGCAAGAAATACAGGCAAAAGCCCAATCCGGAAATCAACAGGAGGCACAAGCTTTAGCGGCTCAGAAACAGCAGGAGCTTATGCAAAAAAGACAGGAACTTATAGAAAAATTTATGAAAACTGTACAAGAAGCCCTTGAGAAATTTTCAAAGCAAAATGGATATACAATAGTTCTTGATAAACAAGCTATACTGTATAACAAACCAGAATTTGATAAAACACAAGAATTTATAAAATTCTTTAATATTGAATATTCAAAAGGAAATAAGCTTAAATAATGAATATCATAGCCCTACTAACCGACTTTGGCTATAAAGACGGTTTTGTTGGGGCTATGAAAGGTGTTATTAAAACTATAAATCCATCTGTTGAAGTTATAGACATATCACATGATATATCTCCATTTTCTATATTAGAAGCCTCATTGATTTTATATTCAACATATAAATATTTTCCTAAAAATACGATATTTGTTTGTGTAGTTGACCCAGGAGTAGGTACAAATAGAAAACCTTTAATAGTTCACACGGAAAACTACTTTTTTGTTTTACCAGATAATGGCCTTATAACTTTAGTTCTTAAGGAAGAAAAAGTAAGGTCTATATATGAAATTACAAATCGCCAGTTTATGTTGAGGAGGATATCACAGACTTTCCACGGCAGAGATATATTTGCTCCTGTATCAGCTTATATATCAGTAGGAGTACCTTTAAATCTATTTGGTAAAGAAGTTTCAATAAAAGAAATTAAGCTTCTTGATTTTCCAGAACCAAAAGTAAAAAATGATGAAATCGTAGGAGAAATTTTATATTTTGATAGATTTGGGAACGCTATAACAAACATACCTTATAAATATTTACCTGAAAACTTTATAATA
>JALSSG010000101.1 GCA_026984355.1 Hydrogenothermaceae bacterium | reverse complement strand
ACTAACATTTCCTCCACAAGCACCACAATCCAAAGCTGATTCAAATGGGTTATTGTCAGATTGACTTCCATGCCCTACTATTAGAACAAATTTAGGAAAATTAGAAACTAGACCTATGGTTTTTAAAAAGTTTTCAACATACATTACCTGTTCTTCTAAAGAAAAACCTATCTGCGATAATTTCCTTTTTTGAAACTCATAATCTTCTTTATTTATTTTGTATTTATCTTTTAAAAGTTTTATTAAGTTATCAGGAATATCAATAGATAACGGTTTTCCAAATACAAGATGTTCCCATATATCCTGTATCTCTATATCAGTTAATGTTCTTTTTAAATAAGAAGATACTACTTCTTGAATAAATTTAAAATGTACTTTTTTTGCAAAAAGCTCTATATCTTCCTCAGAAAGCTTATCTATCATGTAAGTTGTTTTTGGTTTTTTTGGTCTAAATTTAGAGAAAAATTTATCTACCTGTTTTGGAAAAAATGTTTTCCCAAACAAATTAATACCAAAAAGCCAACCAATAGCTTCTACTGTAATAAATGGTGTATAAGGATTATTTTTTAAATCATTTAAAACCTTTTTAAATGTCTTTGTAAATCCTTTTTTTACTTTATACTCTTCATGTTTTTCTTTTGGAAGTTCAAAAACAACATTATTTGGCTTAATTATAGCAGGACACAAAAACTGTTCATGGTCTTTATCAAATTCAATAAATGTTATTGGCATTCTTAAAAAACCTGCTATACCATAAGTATCATAAGGTCCTATTCTCTCTAAATACCTTCTAATAACCTCTGAACGGACATCAATACACATTACAAGTGAGGCTAAAAGCCTTTCTTTAGGTGCTTTTGAGCTAGAGAAAAACTCATTTACATATGTTTCAATATAACTATCTTCAAGAGATTTAAGCCATATAAATCCTTCTTCTTCTTTTAAAACTCTTACAAATTTTGCAAATTCTACTATATCATCTTCAAATGTTGGAAGTTCTTCTTTTGCAAGTTGTATCTGTAATGCATCAAGATTTATTTCCTCTTTTATATAACTTTCTAATATATAATCTGGACTTATATTATCCTCTAACATATCTACATACTTTGGAGGTAACTGATTTAAGTATTTTAAGACTTTAAGAGCAACCAATTCTTTATTTTCTCTTATATACTGATTTAACTTTTCAAAATCATTAATCTTTTCATTTTTCATATATTTCCATTCATAATAAAGTCTTATTGCAAGATAATCTAATAATGAAGCAGGATATTCTTGTTGCCAGTAATAATAACTATCAGATTCTCTATATTTTATAAATCCAGCCCATCCTGCCTGTTTTAATAAATGTGCTAGAAAATAGTTTGATATCTCTTTTTCTGGAACTTTCAATTTATTTAATACTTCTTGTATAAATTCTTCAGAATTTCCTTTAAATGTTAGGCCTTCATAATATTTAAAAGTATTAAACATACCAAGATGTCTTTGATACATTGAAAGTGTAGTTTGTTCTTGGTCTAAAAATCTTGAAATATATTCAATAATATCTTTTTCTATTAACTCTTTTTTCTCTGTATCAAAAATAGCATCAAAAAACTCGTAAAACGTAAAATAGAAAGTATTATGCTCTATTAAACATAGTGCATCCTTAAACTGTGTTTCATTTTTTAGATAATAAACTAAATTCTCATCCAAACACTCTTTTTTAGAGTTTTTATATGACCTAAAGCTTTCCCATCGAGGACTTATCTCTATTAAAAAAGTTCTAGCTTCATGAAAATACTGACTTAAATTATGTTCGCTTAAAACCTTTAAAAGGTTCTCTTCTAAAATATGTTGTTTTATTTTACCTTCCTTGTACAAGGAAACATAGTAATCTGAGGGCATATAAACATTTGCTTTAAATATGTTTTTTGCTAACTTTAAACCTTCCCTAAAATTTTTCTTTTCAAAACCGGTTAAAGGATTGTGGTGAATAAATGTAATAATTGGCCAGTATTTAGGAACAACTTCTTTTATATAGTCTAATTTTTCCTTTATCATTTTAAAACCTCCGTAAGACCATATATACCAACTGATAAAAGAATTACATTTAAAGCAGTATGAATAAGTCTTTCTTTACTTTCTAAGTCAACATAAAAAATATTTTTATTGGCTTTACCAAATACTGTATTTACCAGTATTTTCATCGCTACAAAGAAGTTTCCAAAGAAAAATACAATAATCACTGTATACCAGATAAAATCTAATTTATCCTTAAGCATACTATTGAATAAAAATACAGCGTTAGGAAAAGGAGGATATAAAGCTAGATTTATAAGATAAATTCTTAAAAAGAATCCAACAAAAGGTGCTTCTAAAGCAAGACCTCCTATAGAATAGAAGTTAGCACTTCCATAATTTTTCTCATAGTAATATCCTATTAGATAAAGACCTAAAAGAGTAATTAAAAGAGAAAACGTAAAGAATATAAAATATTCTAAAGAAAATAAGAAATATACAGGAGAATTTATAAAAATAAAATAATTTGTAAGTTTATATATATTAGTGGTTTTTAATGCTTTATATGTAGTGAATAATGATGTTAAGATAGCAAAAATAATACATATTTTATTTTGATTACAGTCCAAGCCAAACAAAAGCATAGTACCAAGTCCTAAAATAAGCAAGAAAGCAGATATAAAGAATATGTACTTTTTGAATCCTTTCTCTAAGAAGATATAATAAGGCACACCTGCAAGAAAAAATAAAAGAATTAATTCCATTTCTCACCTCGCAATTAGAATATTTTGAAAATTTTCAAGAAAAAATCTGGAAAATAGGCTTCTCTAGAAAGAAGTTTATAAAATGTCCATTTTAGTTTGTTAGGTTTTTCACCTTCTATTTCTATATCTATAAAGTGCTGTTTGTAAATGTATGCCCAACCTACAATCAAGATTAAAATTAAAAGTGCTAAAGCTAAAATAACAGAAAGGTTTAAGGAAGCTGTTTCATAAAATAATTTGGCATGTTCCCCGTAAATAAATGTTTCCATAGTCTTTCCCACAAACTCATAAGTCAACACAATTAAGGTAAATGAAACCAGTAAACCTATAATTACCTTTGGTGAATCAGATAAAGAAACTTTAAAGAAAGACAGAAACAGTTGAGTTCCTGTTAACCATGCAAACGCAAGAATAACAACAGCTGCATTAAAATGGAAGAACTCCTCACTAAGTAAGAATTTTACACCTGCAAATATAATAACTGGTATTACAGTAAATAAAGCTATAATCCAGTATAAATTTTTTGTCTGTTGTTTATTATGT
>JALSSG010000100.1 GCA_026984355.1 Hydrogenothermaceae bacterium | reverse complement strand
ACAACTGTATTATTAAAGCCAGTCCACTGAACATAAGGAAGATTGTATAGATAAGTCCATAGAGGAATTAGAGGTTTTAATGTAAGGATAAAATACCCTGTTTTATCAAAAATCGGGTCTAATAAAAGTCCTAATGTTGCAAAAAATCCTGAAGATAAAATAAATACACTAATATTTATATTGATGATAAAAGCAAAAAATATAACTAAAAAACTAAAAAAATTAAAAAAAGGCAGAAAACCTAAAATCATACCAAAAACAAAAGCAAGACTTATCTGCCATGGAGCTTGATTAGAATTTAAAGCTTTTAAAATTTTTAGGATATAATTCATGAGTTAGTTTTTTTCTTTTAGTATATCATACAAAAAGGGGCAAAATGCCCCAAAAAACTAATCTTCAAGTGTAGAAATATCTCCAAGAGGCATACCAAGTTCTTTAGCTCTTAAAATTCTTCTCATTATTTTTCCACTTCTTGTTTTTGGAAGTTTATCTACAAACTCTATCTCGTCAGGAACAGCTAATGAACCAAGTTCATGTCTTACATGCATTTTTAAATCATTTACAAGATTTTCAGAAGGTTGATAATCTTTTCTTAAAATCACAAATGCCTTTATAGATTCTCCTTTTATATCATGAGGTTTACCTATAACAGCAGCTTCAGCAACTGCTGGGTGAGATACTAAAGCACTTTCAACCTCTGCAGTTCCTATTCTATGTCCAGATACATTAATAACATCATCTGCTCTTCCAAGTATCATTATATATCCATCTTCATCTTTTGTAGCCAAATCACCGGAGAAATAAAGATTATCAATTTCTGTCCAGTACTTCTCAAACCTCTCAGGTTCTCCCCAGCATGTTCTTAATGCTGATGGCCATGGTTTTCTTATAACAAGATAGCCAACATTGTTAGGTGGTACTGGCTCACCATCTTTATTTACTACATCAGCTTCTATACCTAAAAATGGTTTTCCAGCTTTTCCCGGTTTTTGTGGATATGCTGGAACTGTAGTTATCATATGCCCACCTGTTTCTGTTTGCCACCATGTATCCACAATAGAACACTGTTTCCTACCTATGTTTTCGTAATACCATATCCATGCTTCAGGATTTATAGGTTCTCCAACAGAACCTAATATTCTAAGAGATGAAAGGTCATATTTTGCTGGCCATTCTTCTCCATATTTCATAAAAAGTCTTATAGCTGTTGGAGCGGTATAAAAGATATTTACTCTATATTTTTCAACTATAGACCACCATCTTCCTGGGTCTGGGTAATCTGGAGCACCTTCTGCTATAACAGAAGTTGTTCCTACTGATAAAGGTCCATAAACCATATAACTGTGTCCTGTTATCCATCCCGGGTCTGCAGTACACCAGTAAATATCGTCCTCATGTATATCAAAGACATACTTTGTAGTTACATGAGTGTAAAGATTATAACCACCTATTGTGTGTAGTACTCCCTTTGGCTTTCCTGTTGAACCTGATGTATACAAAATAAATAAAGGGTCTTCTGCATCCATTATTTCAGGCTCACATTCAGAAGACTGGTCTTTTATCAGCTGATAAAAATCTATCTCTTTTTCTGCAAGTTCAAACTCATCTCCCTCTCTTTGTAAAACAACTATTTTTTCTACGAAATCAAGTCCATCTACAGCCTCATCAACAACAGACTTTAAATCTATTTTTTTGCCTCTTCTTTTTGTCCATGTTGAAGTTATAACTATTTTTGCCTTAGCATCTTCTATCCTCATTCTAAGAGCATTTGCACTAAAACCTGCATAAACTACTGAGTGAATAGCACCTATCCTTGCACATGCAAGCATTGATGCAAGCTGTTCTATAACGAGAGGCATATATATAACGACCCTATCTCCCTTTTGAACTCCAAGGGATTTTAGCCCATTAGCTATTTTATTTACAAGTTCTAAAAGCTCTCCATAAGTTATTTTTATTTCCTGATTATCTTCATTTGTGTATATATAAGCCACCTTGTTCCTTTTACCATTTTTTACATGTCTATCCAAACAATTATATGTAATATTTAGCTTTCCACCTATAAACCATTTGTAGTAGGGAAAGTTCCACTCAAACACCTTATCCCATTTTTTAAACCAGTAAAGCTCTTTTTCTGCCATCTCTGCCCAGAATTCTTCAGGGTTTTCTATTGAACGTTTATACATCTGGTCAAATTCTTCTTTTGAAATTAGAGCTTTATCTAAAACCCTTTTTGGTGGATAGTATACTTTCTCTACTTTCAAAAGAACTTCATCTTTTTGTTCAGCCATTTTGTCCCTCCAGATTTTTATTTTTATTTAATATAAAGGTAATGTTTTTTGAAATATATGTAAATAATCAAGTCTGATAGTATTTTTCATAAAAAGATTTTTTAAATTCTTTAAAGCTGTCATTTTTTATGGCATCTCTTATATCTTCCATAAGCTTGTTATAAAATCTTAAGTTATGAATAGTTCCTAAAATCATACCAGTTATTTCCTGAGCATTATAAAGATGTCTTAAATATCCTCTTGAAAAGTTTTTACAAGTATAACAATCACAATCTTTATCTACAGGTTCTTCACTTAGTTTATACTTTGCTGCGTTTATATTTATTCTACCGTAGTGAGTAAATAAAGTACCATTTCTTGCATTTCTTGTAGGCATAACACAATCAAACATATCAATACCTCTTTCTACACTTTCTATTATGTTTTCCGGTGTCCCAACGCCCATTAGATAGCGAGGCTTATTTTTTGGTAAAAACTCAACTACAACTTCTGTCATACTATACATATACTCAACAGGCTCACCAACAGAAAGACCACCTATAGAATAACCGTCCATGTCAAGCTCAATTGTTCTTAGTGCACTTTCTTTTCTTAAATCCTGATATGTAGAACCTTGAACTATACCAAATAAAGCTTGATGACTATTTTTCTTTGCTTTTTTTGACCTTTTAAGCCAGTTAATAGTTTTTTCAACAGAGTCTTTTGCTGTAGTATAACTAACAGGATACGGTGGACAAACATCTAAAGGCATCATAATATCACTTCCTATTATTTCCTGTATCTGAATAACGAATTCCGGTGTAAAAAAGTGCCACGAACCATCAAGATGAGATTTAAATTTTACACCTTCATCTGTAAGTATAACTTCTGCCTTATGTTTTCCAGCTTTTTCTCTTCCTTTTGCTAGAGAAAAGACCTGAAATCCTCCACTATCAGTTAATATGGGTTTTTCCCAGTTCATAAATCTATGAAGACCTTTAAAATGCTGTAAAACTTCTAATCCTGGTCTTAAATATAGATGA
>JALSSG010000099.1 GCA_026984355.1 Hydrogenothermaceae bacterium | reverse complement strand
TGGATGCATTTTTTCAAGTCTTTTAAGCTGTTTTTCTGCTTCCTCTTTTACCTCTGGTGGCATTCCAGATTCTTCTATTTTTTTCCTGTAGTTTTCTATCTCTTCTTTTTTCTCATCAAGTTCTCCTAATTCTTCTTGAATAGCTTTTATCTGCTGGCGGAGGAAATACTCTTTTTGGTCTTTTTCCATAGATTCCCTTGCAGCTACTCTGATTTTGTGTTGGATTTCAAGTATTCCTATTTCTTTTAACAATAGATTGTGAACTTCTCTTAATCTTTCTACTGGGTCAACTATTTCAAGAAGTTTTTGTGCTTCCTCTGGTTTTATGTCAAGTATTGATGCTACAAGGTCTGCTAATTTACCAGGTTCTTCAACTGATTTTATGATTTCAATAAGGTCTGGTACTATCTGCTTTCCAAGAGAAATAGCTTTATCTAAAAGGTCTTTAGTAGAGTGAATTAACGCTTCTACTTCTATGTTTTCTTCTATTTCCTTTGGTTCTTCAATAATTTCAACTTCTGCTTTGTAGAGATTTCCATCTTTGTATAATTTTTTTATTCTTCCTCTTGCTACTCCCTGTACTAGAACTTTTATTCTATTGTCTTCAAGTCTCATCATCCTAAGGATAGTAGCAACAGTACCAACCTGATACAAATCTTCTTCTGTAGGTTCTTCTATTTCTTTATCTTTTTGCATAACGATAAATATATATCTGTCATTTGTTTCTATGGCTTCTTCCACCGCTTTTATAGAAAATGGTCTACCAACAAATATTGGAAAAACCATATATGGAAATAGAACAAGGTCTCTTACAGGAAGTAAAGGATATTCTTTTGGTAATTCCATTTCTTCTTCATAATCTAATAATGACATCTATTACCTCCGTACTATTATTTTTATTATCTGTGTATCGATAATAAATTCGTTCCTCGCTTTTGGTATTTCTATGGTCAGTACACCATTTTCAAGTAAAGCCTGTGCTTGACTTAGATTTATAAACTCTTTAAAAACCAGCTTTTTTATAAATTTTCCAGAAAATCTTTCTATATGAATAAATTTTCTAGAGTGATGAATATTTCTAATGCCTTCAACTGTTATGCTTTTTTCATCTCCATATATTTTTATATCTTCTGGTTTTACTCCAGGTAAATCTATAAACACTACATATTTATCGTATTCCTCAAGTATATCAACTGGTGGAGATTGAATTCCTATCAAATCTTACTCCCTTTATTAATTATTCTTTATTATACTACTTTGTTTAACATATCTATCAAATTCAATACCTTGTTTTATAGCTTCAAGCATTTTTAAATCCTCTTTAGAAAGATTAACCTTTTTTAAAAGGTCTGGTCTTTTTTCTAACGTTCTTTCTAACTGTTTCCATCTACGCCATAGATTTATTAATTTATGATTTCCTGATAAAAGAACCTGTGGAACTTTTTTTCCTTCATATTCTGCTGGTCTTGTATAATTAGGATAACCTAAAAGACCATCAGAAAAAGAATCTACTTTCAAGCTGTCTTTATCTCCTACTACACCAGGGACAAGTCTTGAAACTGCATCCATAATAACAATAGCAGCAGGTTCTCCACCAGACAATATAAAATCTCCTATAGATACTTCTTCATCAACTATTTCTTTAACTCTTTCGTCAACTCCTTCATATCTTCCACATATAATAAGTATTTCTTCTTTCTGTGATAGCTGTTTTGCAAATTGTTGGTCAAATTTTTTTCCCCACGGCTCGGTAATAAGAACATAAGGTTTATGACCTTTGTTTATTATATTTTTATAAGCTTTAAATATAGGTTCAGGTTTTAAAAGCATACCAGGTCCACCACCATATACTACGTCGTCTACTGTTTTATGTTTATCTTCTGCAAAGTCCCTAAGATTTATAGTTTCTATAGATATTTTTCCTTCTTTAATAGCCTTGGATATTATTCCTGTATTTTTAAATCCTTCAAAAAATTGAGGAAATATAGTAAATACAAAAAATTTCATCTTAAAATCTTACGATGTTATTAATTTTGCCGTAGCTCTCTCGTAAGCCGGATTCTGTTTTAACGGGTCATTTATCTCAGCTCCCTACCCGAGGGCATCGGCCGGGCAAGCCTCAAACGCCCTCCTATTTGGGATTGCTCCGGGAGGGGGTTGCCTAGCCATAACCGTCGCCGGTTATGCTGGTAGGCTCTTACCCTACCGTTTCACCCTTACCACCTTTTGATACAGCCTTTCGGTATTTCTACCTACTTGTATGCTGTATCAAAAAGTGGCGGTTTGCTTTCTGTGGCCCTATCCGTGAGGTTGCCCCCACCTGCCTTTCGGCAGCTCCCTGCCCTTTGGAGTCCGGACTTTCCTCAGGAGGATTTACCTCCTGCGACCCATCGGAGAGCTACGGCAAGAAATATTATAATACCTTACTCAAATTTTTCAAGCTACAAATTTTTCAGCTACTTCTTTATAGCTTTCTATAAAAATTTCATCAAATGGCTTTTCCTGATATAGATTTACCTTCCTTTCATAACTTAAAAATAAAAGGGCAACAAATGCTTGAGTTTTATCTGGATAAGATAGGTCAGATAGTTTTATAGTTGAGTCTATGTTTTTAAGTTCTTCTTCTAACATTTTAATTGCATCTTCTAAAGAGTTCTTGAAAAGAGGTATCTGTATAGCTTTTTTTCTTCTTTTATATGGTTTTCTTGGTTTTCTTTGAGGTTTTGGTTTAAACTCTATAACTGGAGCTATGTATTTTTTTAGTACATGCGCTATTTCATCTATTGTATAAAAACGTTTTATTCCAAAAACTTTTTTTCTTTTTATTTTTTCTTCTTCTGTTTCTTCTTCTAAATCAAGTGCCTGTGCTTTCATTTTTAAAAGTAAAGCTGCTGCATAAAGGGCTTTTGAAGCAAGTCTTAAATCTGGAAGATACATATTTTTAATTTCCTGTAGGTACTTGTCTGCCAGCTCAACAATATCTACATTCCATGGGTCAATTTCACCATTTATTACCAGTTTTAAAACTATATCAAACGGATGTTTTTCATGAGTTTCCTGCATTTCTTGTCTCCAGATTTAGTTTTTTTAGCAGAAAATTTATGTATTCTTTTTCTATTTCTATTTCGTAAACTAAGGCAAAAATATTTTTTTGTTTTATTTTAATTATATCTTTTTCTGTTGTTAAATAAATAGTGTCTTTGTCAGGTTTAAAATCTTTGTAATCATAATGGTCTGGAAATGATATAAAATTTTTTATTTTAAAATTATATTTTTTAGAAAGTTCTTTTACTGTCTTAAAAAACTGCTCATTAT
>JALSSG010000098.1 GCA_026984355.1 Hydrogenothermaceae bacterium | reverse complement strand
CTTATCCTTTTAACTACACAAGATACAAAAAAATCATCTAATACTTATCAAGCCTTGCTTAAAGAGGCTTTACCAGATTATGACAGCTATATAGAGAATGTAAACTTTTCATTAGAGGAAATTAATTTTTTTGAGCAAAACAAAGAAGAAAGCAAATTAGAAGAGCTTGTGGAAAACCTTAAAAAGCTACAGAGTTTAGAGGAAAAACTAAAACAGGAAAAAGAAAAAGCACTTAAAGAGAAAAAATTTATAACAGTTTCTGAGCTTATGAAGGAAGAGGAAAGTAAATATTTTTCTTCTTCTAAAGACAGTGAAATTCCTCTATATGTAGGAACAGTCATTCATTATGTTTTAGAGAATATAGATTTTAAAGACTACTCTTTTGAAAAGGCGTTAAATATAGCCAATCAGATGGCAAACAATATACCTGTTGAGATAAGAGAAGATGTATTTAAACTAGTACAGGAGTTATTGTATAAATTTGAAAATTCAAAGATATTAAAAGAACTACAGCGAGTTAAAATCATTGAAAGAGAAATGCCTTTTACACTGGAAGAAGATGGAAAATTTATAGAAGGTAGAATAGACCTTATATGTGAATATGAAGGAAAAATAGTGATTATTGACTATAAAACTAATAGATATGAAACAGAAAGTCAGTTAGAAAATATAAAACAAAAGTACAAAACCCAGAAAAATTATTACATAAAAGCATTAAAAAAACTTTTTCCAGACAAAGAGATAGAATTTAAACTGGCTCTTTTGTGGAAAGATGACTTAATCCCTATTTGAGATAAGGACAGATGTTGTTTTTTCAAATAAATCTTTTCTAATGGATATTACTTTTAGGTTTTTTATGTTCTTTAAATCCTTTAGATATTTTTTTCTTGTTAGAATATAAACTCTTTCATTTTTGTTTAGAAAGTTTTTTACATCTTCTACAGTTTTTAACTTAGGAATTGGTGTCCCAAGATAAAACGCAAAAGCTGGGTTAAAACCTCTATAATAAGCTATAGGCTTTTCTTTATCAATTAAAGGAAGCATAACAACTACAGGGTTTCTTTTGTCAATTTTAACAAAAGCATAAAAGAAAAAAAGAACAATAACCACAATTGAAAGTAGAGATAGACTGCTAAATAAAAGATAAATCCTTTTATTAGAAAGAAATATATAAGCTAAAATCCCGCCTAAAGTCCACAGTAGAAAAATAAATCCAACATAGGAAATATCAGACAAAACCTTTTCATTTTTTAAGGCTATATAAACTCCAATAGAAATAAAAATTGATATAGCAATAAATACTAAAACAGACCAGTTTAAACGGAAAACTTTAATGTTTTCTTTTGTTAGATTTGCAAAGAAATAGCCTAATATTACAGCCATTGACGGGTAAACTGGTGTTGTATAGTTTGGAAGTTTTGTTCCTGATATAGAAAAAAATCCGACATATACAATCACTACTAATGCAAGATAAACAAGAACATCTTTGTATTTATCTTTCCATACTTTTATGAAACTTTGGAAAACAAACACAGAAAAAGGCAAAAGCCCAAAAAATACAAATAAAAATGTCAGTATAAATAGTCCTCCATGACCTTCCATAGGACTGGAAAATCTACTTATATTGTGTTTAAAGATAAAATCTTGCAACCATACCCAGTTTGTTTTTAATCCTACTGCAATATACCATGGAAGAGAAACTATAGCAGTTATAAAAAGTCCTGTTGGAATTTTTAGATGTTTTAATGTATTTAAATTAAAAGAGTGCGTGAAAAAAAGAAACAACAAAACTATTAAAGATGGAAGAACTACAGCTACAGGTCCTTTTGTTAATACTCCAAGTCCCATAAAAATATAAAAAGCGTATAAAAATCTATCTTTTCTTTCCTTAAACCATAGATAAAAACTAAAAAACACACCATTTAGATAAAAAATAAGATAAGGGTCAGGAACAGCCATGTGAAACTGTAAAGATGTATGTAAAGAAGATATTAAAACTATAGATGAAAGTACTGCAGTCTTATAACCTAATGTTTTTTTTGCAAACCAGAATGTAAGTATTAAAGTTAAAAGTCCAAAAATAGAAGAAAAAATCCTTGCAGAAAATTCATTAAAACCAAATAACTTATAAGCAAGTATCATAAAGTAGTAATGCATTGGTGGTTTGTCTGTTCTAAGCTCATAGTTAAAGGTTGGAACGATATAATCTCCTCTTTGTATCATCTCTTTAGCGCAGGTTGCATTTTTAGCTTCATCAAGACTATATATAGAAAGTCCCCAGATATTAGCAGAAAATAGAAAAAAACCTATTAAAAAGATTGAAAAAACAAAAAATTTTCTCATAGCTAAAAATCTACATAAAAAAAGTCGTGTCCAAGATAAATATTATCTAACTTTCTTTTTTCTATTTCTCTTTTAAATATATCTAAAGATGAGTACTTTCTGCTAAAGTGAGTCAAAACGATTTTTTTACAGTTTAGCTGTGGATATATATCAAGGATGTACTTAAAAGTCAAATGCTTATACTCTTTTGCTTTATCTTCTTCATCAAAATATGTAGATTCTATAACTAGAATATCACTATCTTTTGCAAGTTTTATAATATTATCTGTTTTGTAAGTGTCTGTTATAAAAGTAAATTTGAAACCTTTTTTTGTCTTTGTGATTTGGTCTTTTTTTATAATCTTTCCATTTTTCTTAACAAAACCTTTATTCTCAAGGTTTATAAAATCTTCTTTTGTTAGCTTTAGTTCTTTTATAATCTGCCTGTCATACACTTTTTTGTCTTTTTCTATAAATGAATAGCCTATACATGGGATTACATGGTTCATAGATACTGCATTTATATAAAAATCTTCCTCCTCATAGATTTTTTCTACATTATCTGGTGGTTTTATTTCTGATATATCTATCTCAATCTCTTGATTGTATACTGAACCTTTTAATAAACAGTTAATCTTTTCTGAAATTGTTGGTGTACCAAATATTTTAATTTTCTTTTTTCCATGAAAGTCCAATGTTTGAATTAATCCTGGTGCTCCTAATATATGGTCTCCATGAAGATGAGTAAAAAATATATACTCTATTTTGTATATATTAAGGTCTGCTTTAAAAATCTGCCTTTGAGTTCCTTCTCCACAATCAAATAAAAAACTTTTTCCTAAAAATTGAAAATATATTGAAGTTGTATTTCTATCTTTTGTAGGAATTCCAGAAGATGTACCAAGTAAAACTACTTTACCTTTCATTTAATTTCTCCAAAATTTTTGAAGGGATAGTATCTCTATTATCCAGTGTAAGCTCTATAATTTTTACATCTGGCCTGTTTTTTATCTCTTTTACTATCGGATGAACATCTTTTATAGGAACAGTAAGAATGATTTTTGCATCATTTTTTGATAGAAGCTTTTTTAGTAGTTCCTGAAACTTTTTTGACAAGAGCTCCATTTTACCAACTTCATCTATTACAATCACTTTATCTTTTTCTTCCAAAGCCTTTTCTAAAAGGGGAATTACTATCTTTTCAAAGTTTTCTACATCTACTGTATAAGAACCAACTTTATATTTTCCTTCTTTGAATTTTTGTGCAAGTATAGACCTTTGTCCATCTGTAGTTATAACTTCAAATCCTAATCTTTTTCTGGTTCTTGAATTTCTTATTTCCTGAGTATAAAAGCCTATAGCTTTGTTTTGGAGTTTTTCTATAATTTTTTTTATTACTGTAGTTTTTCCTATTCCCGGTTTTCCTGTAATAGCTATAATCATAGGTTGTCCTTTCTTTTTTTTGCTTTTATAACATCTTCAATAGCCCATTTTTTTAGTATTTTATCAATCTCTTCCTGTGAAAGCTGAGGTTTTGAGTATAAACCTTTTTCTTCTCTTTGTCTTTGTGCTTCATATAAAACTACAGCGGTAGCTACAGATACATTCAGGCTCTGTACCATACCATACATTGGTATTATAACTTTATGGTCTGAAAGCTCTAAAATATCTTCACTTACTCCAGACATTTCATTTCCTACAGCTATTATTGTTGGCTTTGTATAGTCTACTTTTCTAAAGTTTATACTGTCTTTAGACAGATAAGTTATTACTATTTGAAATCCTTCTTCTTTTTTCTTTTTTAGAAAATCATAACTATTTTCAACTTTTTTAAGAAAAACCCATTTATGTGCACCTAAGGTTATACCTTCGTTTATTGGAATTTCTCTTTTTAAAGAGTACCTATAATAAACATTCAAAACACCTACAGCATCACAGGTTCTAATAATTGCAGAAAAATTGTGTTCATTTTTTACATCGTCCATAAAAACAGATAGGTCTTTTTGTCTTTTGGCTAATATGTCTTTCATCCTTTTTAATCTTTTTTCTTCTACCAGATACAAATCTGTCTAACCTTTTAGTTTAGTTTTATTTCTATTATAAATTTTGTTCCTTTGTTTTTTTCTGTTTGTAAATTTATATTCCAGCCGTGACTGTAAACTATTTTGTAAACGATAGGAAGACCAAGACCTGTTCCTTTTGGTTTTGCAGAGAAGAAAGGTTTAAAGATTTTGTCTTTAATCTCTTCTGGTATTCCTGTACCATTGTCCTCAAAAATTATCTGGATAAATCTATTGTTTTGTTTCTCTATAGTCTGGGTTTTTATTTTAAAAATCTTTGTATCTTTCTGCGTTTCTCTTAAGGCATCAAGGGCATTTATAGCAAGGTTTAGAACTATTTGTTTAAGAAGGTTCTTATCAAACCTGATAGGAGGAATATTTTCATCTAATTCTAATAAGAGACACATATTTTCATTTTTAAAATCATCTTCAAGAAGTTTTATGCTTTCCTTTATAGCCTGATTTAAATCTTGATATTCAAATTTTGGTTCTATAAGTTTTGAAAAATTAAGAAAAGAAACTGTCATTTCGTTTAATCTATTTACCTCATCTTTAATAACTGTAGAAAACTCTTTCACAAGTGGGTTATTTACATTTGTCCTTAGATAATTCGCCGCATTTCCTATAGCATAAAGAGCATTTTTTATCTCATGGGCTATTTTTGCACTCATTTCTCCCATACTTGCAAGACAGTTTAATGTTTCTCTTTCTTTATAGGCTTCTTCAAGTTTTTTTAGATAATCTTTTAGTGAGGCTGTCATCATATAGAAACTGTAAGTTAACTCTTCTATTTCTCCAGATACTGAGCTTTTATACTTAGGACAGTTTTGACACTCTCTTAAAGTAAGTTCACCTAATTCCTGCATTATCTTTGATGCATTATCACTTGACAGCCAGCATTCTGAAGATATCTCTTTTATACACTCTTTTGAGAGATTTGGTTTAAAAACTTTTTCTATTTTTAATGGTTTATCTATGTTTGATGCTAAGTTTACTATTTTATCCTTTAAAACTTTTATAGGTCTTATAACAATTCCAGATATTACAAACGTTCCTAAGAAGGAAGCAAGTATAACAAAAATTGATATAGATAAAGTTTGTATAGCTATCTTTAAAATATCAAAATCAACAGTAGCTTTGATTATATCTTTATTATAAGAAGTTATTACATATCCAACAGGTGTTGTTTCTACCATTACTGGATAGTAATAGTTTACTGTGTTATCTGTTTCCTTTTCTAAGAAAGGTGAAGATTTTTTTGAGAATTTTTTAAGAATATCTGGAAAGAATTTTCCAAGATTAGTTATATCAGTATGCCCTATAACTCTTCCATCTATATCAAGTACTACAGTTTTTACTATAGCTTCTGATGAAGATATTTTTTTTACCATCTCATCTATTTTTTCTAAGTTCCTGACAATAAAGAAATCCTTATAGCTTTCTACGATATTTGAAATTGTTTTTATAGTATTTTTCTCTCTTTCTTTTAATAGATTTTTTTCAAAGTTCCATACTGCAAATAAAATAGAACCTACCAGAACAACAAGTATATAAAAAGATGTTAGTAAAGCAACTTTCCACTGAATAGATAATCTTTTCATATCACCTTAACATAGGATATTTATTTAGTATTGATTTATAGTCTTTTAAAATGTCAAAAAGTCCAGCAGGTGGTGGAACAAATGCATCAATTCCAAGTTCCGAAAGGGTTTTTTCATCATTTAGATGATATAAAGCCTGTATGATTTTTTTTGTTTTTTCTTCAGGCAGATTTTTAGACAGGTTTACAACATATCTTGGAACATATGGGGATTTGACAAGAATTCTAATACCTTTATCTATAAACCTTAAGGCACTTTCTTCTTTAACTCCCGCAGCATCAGCAAGTCCTGCAATTACTGCAAGAATCGCAGCTTTATCAGAACCAGAACTCCAAAGGTCTGGTATATCTTCGTAAGTTATACCTTCTTTACTTAAAACATAAAGAGGCATTACACAATTACTTGCACATATAGAACTTCCAAGAGTTACACGCTTATCTCTCAGGTCTTTTACTGTTTTTATATCACTGTCCTTTCTTACAACAATAACTCCAGACTCTAGTATCTGTCCATTTATTTTTATAACAGCAACAGCATCTATATTAAAACCTCTATCTTTAAGCTCAAAATAAACTATTGGACATGTTATAGACATATCTATTTTATGTTTCTCATAAAGAGAAAGTAATTGGTCTACTTTTGCTATTATTTTGAGCTCTACAGGTTCATTTATACTTTTAGATAAATACTCTGATAGATATTTATACCTTTTATATTCTTCTACAGGATTTCCTGCAGATAAAATTGCAAGAGTAAAACCAAAAGACAGCTTATTTAAAAGTAAAATAAAAAGCACTAAAAACTTACTTTTTCTTACCATATTTTTGTTTTACTGCTTTAAAGTTATGAACTACTGCTGGAACTAATCTATATCCTTCTTCTTCAAGAGCCGCTAATTTTGCTACACCTGCTGGAGTTAATATAGCTATAGGTAAAACATCTTCCTGGCTAAACCCTAAAGCTCTTATTGCGTTATAGCATACATAAAACTTTATTCCATAACCTTCACTAAAGGACTTCATCCTTTCTATAACTTCTTTAAACTTCTGATAGTTTTGCTTTGTAAAAATAGCAACCTCTGGACCATGACTTACAACAACAATTTTTACCTCTTCAAAAGGAGAGTACTGGGAATAAGCTTTTAGATGATTAGAAATATAATTTAAAGCCTGATTTACCGCTTCAGGACCTTGTAAATTCCAGTCATATACTACCTTTACAGATGGATATGTGCTGTCAGATATTTCCAGTACTGCACTTTTCTCTTTTTTCTCTCCACCAAAAGACAAGTAAATAAAAGTCATAACAAAAAATACTACTATCTTAAACATTTTTTCCTCCTGAGCCTTTTTTTTATTTTTATCAAAAACATAATATATTCACGAGGAAAAAATAGCAAATTAGTTAGTATAATCAAACATTGAACTATATTTAGTATATCTATAATATATTAGGTGATAGATTTTTGGAGGTTTGTTAGTTGAAAAATAAGATATTACTTATTGATGATGAACAAAACATTATAAAGGTTATGAAAACTATTTTAGAAAGTGAAGGCTTTTATGTTAAAACTGCTGATAGTAAACAAAAAGCTATATCAATCTTACAAAAAGAAAACTTTGACATAATACTTTGTGATTATAGACTTCCTGATGGAACTGGAATAGAAATTTTAGAGTTTTTTAGAGGATTTAACAGAACAACGCCTTTTATTATTATTACTGCATACGGTTCTATAAATGGTGCTGTAGAAGCTATGAAGAAAGGAGCTACCCACTATGTAGCAAAACCTATTGATGCTGATAATTTGATTCAGATTATAAACTTTCATATATCAAAAAGAGAAACAGATGAGATTAAAGAAAATCAGTTTCACGGCATAATTGGGAAAAGTAAAAGAATGAAAGAACTATTTAGAGAAATATCTATAGTTGCAAACAGTGAGTCTTCTGTTCTTTTAGAAGGAGAAAGCGGAACAGGAAAAGAGCTTATTGCAAGAGCTATTCATAAACTATCAAAGAGAAAAAATGAGCCATTTGTAGCTATAAACTGTTCTGCTATACCATTTGAACTTTTTGAAAATGAGCTTTTTGGACATGAGAAAGGAGCCTTTACTGGTGCTTTAGCTAAAAAGATTGGCAAATTTGAACTTGTAGGACATGGAACACTATTTTTAGATGAAATATCTGAAATGCCTGTTATGATACAGGCAAAACTCTTAAGGGTACTACAGGAAAAAGAATTTTATAGATTAGGAGGAACTGAGCTTATTCCTGTAAAATGTAGAATAATCTCTGCTACTAACAAAGATTTAGAAAAACTTGTAGAAGAAGAAAAATTTAGAGAAGATTTATTTTATAGGATAAACGTTATCCATATAAAAATACCACCTTTAAGAGAAAGGAAAGAAGATATCCCTTTACTTGCTAAACATTTTCTAACTAAATTTAATCAGATTAATTCAAAAGATATTTATGAAATAGATGATACTGCTATGGAAGCTCTTATAAACTATCACTGGCCAGGAAATGTTAGAGAGTTAGAAAATGCTATAGAAAGAGCTGTAGTTATGTGTACTTCTGATAGAATAAAGCCTGAACACCTACCAAAAAGAATTATAAACAAACAGGCAGAAAAAGATTTACCGCAGATAGATTCTACTAATCTATTGGAAATAGAAAAAAGAGTTATATTAAAAGTTTTAGAAGAAGAAGACTGGAACCAAACCAGGTCGGCAAAAAGACTTGGTATCTCAAGAAAACAGCTTAGGACAAAGATGAAAAATCTTGGAATAATTCCAAAAGAGGTTTAGGTTAATTTTCTTTCTTTTGCAATATTTATTATCATCTGTACTACTTCATCAATCGTTTTGTTTGTAGTGTCTATTATAACAGCATCTTCAGCAGGTTTTAATGGAGATTCTTTCCTTTCCATATCTGTTTTATCTCTTTCAATTACAGCTTTTAGAATTTCATCATATGATATTTTTAAGCCTTTTTCCCTTAACTGATTATATCTTCTTCTTGCTCTTTCTTTTGCAGATGCAGTTAAAAATATCTTTAGCTGTGCATCTGGAAATACTACTGTTCCTATATCTCTTCCTTCTAAAACTGCATTTTTGGCTTTTAAACCTAACTTTCTTTGAAGTTGTACCAGTTTTTTTCTGACTTCTGGTATCTTTGCTATCTGCGAAGCTTTTTTTCCTATTTGTTCTGTTCTTATTTTGTCTGTTATATCTTCACCATCTAAGATTACTTTAACTCCTTCATTTGTATCTAAAAGCTTTAAGTCAAGGTTTTCTAATATCTCAGGTAATCTTTCTAAAGGAATGTTTTCTTTTATCACTTTATAAGCAACAGCTCTGTACATAGCACCTGTGTCTATATACGAAAACCCTAATTTTTTAGCTACTAACTTAGCAACTGTACTTTTTCCAGACCCAGCAGGACCATCAATAGCTATTATCATTAAAATCTCCTAAAGAAAAGATTTTCTAAAAAAGATTAACTTAACTACAGTATAAACACCTATAAAGGAAGCTATTACAAAAAATACATCTCCTAATTTTTCTTTTCCTGCAGTATAAAATAATCCTGAAGCTATAATCAACGAAGAAAAAAGTACAACACCAATAAGTCTATATATAAGTTTCCTTTGAAATAAAAGATAATCCTGAAAATCTTTAAAAATTATTCTCAAAGTTAACCTTTCTCTAATTAAAGCTCTATATAGATTTTCCAATCGGAAAATTGATTCATATGCTATACCTGATATTTCCTTTATCTCAATGGATTTTTCTTTTATATAATCAAAGAAAGATTTTTTTATAAAGTTTTGTAATCTTTGAGTTGGATTAAAATCAGGATATATTTCTCTTACAACACCTTCCAAATTTATTGCTGTTTTTCCTAAATATGCCAGCTGTGTAGGAAGTTTTAGTTTGTGTTCTTTTATAATTTCTAAAAGGTCTAAAACCATCTCTTTCATATTTATCTTTTCTAGAGTTTTATTGTGATATTTTTCTAAGAAGATTTCAATATCTGCAAGGAAACTATTTATATCTGTTTTTGGAGTTATCATACCTAAATTTTCATAAAATCTCATAGCCAGATTAATATCAAGAGTAGTTACAGCTATTATATGTTCGTAAAGAAGTCTTTTTAAGTCCTTTGAAACTCTACCTACCATACCAAAATCTACACACCCAATCTTTCCATCAGAAAGGACAAACAGATTTCCAGGGTGAGGGTCAGCGTGAAAGATACCATCGTCAAAGACCATTTTAAAATAGGCATCTGTTAGATGTTCAACAATTTCCTTCAAAGAAAAGCCTGCTTTTTGTATAGCTTCTTTATCTGTTATTTTCCATCCATCTAAGAACTCTGTAATTAGAATTTCCCTATTTGATATCTCACAGAAACATTTAGGAATATAAAAAAATTCATGATTTTTAAAATTTTCTCTAAAAATCTCAATGTTATTTGCTTCTACTTCAAAATTAGCTTCTTTAAGAGTTGTATGCTTAAACTCAAAAATAAAACCTCTAAGATTTAATTCTTTTACTATATCAAAGTGCCTTTCTAAGAAAGAAACTATCATATTTAAAACTTCAACATCTAAAGCTATCTGTTTTTCTATGTCAGGTCTTTTTACTTTTATAGCCACCTTTTCACCGGTTTGTAAGTACCCTATATGAACCTGTGATATAGAAGCAGAAGCAATTGGTTTTGGGTCTATATAAGCAAAGATATCTGTTAATCTACTGCTATAGTTTTCCTCAAGGATTTTTCTGATAATTTCATAATCTATAGGTTTTGCTCTGTCTTGAAGTTTTATCAGTTCCTGTATTATAGGCTGAGGTACAATATCTGGTCTTGTACTTAATACCTGTCCAAGTTTTATAAATGATGGTCCTAATTTTTCTAATGTTTCTCTAATTTTTCTTGGTTTTACTGATTCATCAATCTCAAGACCAAAAAGAAGTTTAAAGTATTCATAAACATTGTAAAAACCAAACTTAGATAAATTTGAACTAATCTCTAAAAATCTTTTAATTACTTTTACCTTCTTTTTTAACATTACATTTCTCTTGAAATAAACCGAATTTGAATAAATATTTCTTTTGGTTTTTAATTATATAGGTGGAGGAATTCATATGACAATACTGAAAGATTTCAGCTTTTTACAGCTTATTAAAAACTTTTCCATTTTGATTGTTATTGTAAGCCTGTCTTATGCTGTTGCTCTTGCAGTAAATAGCTATATAGAGTATAAATTTTTCAATATTCCATCAGAAGATATAAAACCAAAAAAATTAACCACAGAAACATCAAAAAATTATCAGTATGTAGATTTATTATTTGAAAAAATATCAGCACCTTCAACTCAGATAGAAAAATCTACAACTAATAAATCAGAACCAGTTGTTATACCGACAGCTAAACCATCACAGCTAAACAATATAAAACTAATTGGAACAGTTTTAAGTGGCAAAGAAAAAATGGCTCTACTAAAGGTAAATAATGAAATAAAACTTGTGAAAAAAAATCAAAAAATTGGAAATTTGAAACTTAAAAAGATAGATAGATTTACAGTAGTTCTAACTGATGGGATAAAAGACTATAATATATCTATAAATATAGCACCAAACAAAACATCATATAGAAACTACAGCAGACCTATATCAAGAAAACCAGTAGAGACTCCTATTAAACAAGAAGATAATTATTACGAAATAAGTAAAAGAGAAGTAGAAAAATACACAGCAGATTTAGGAAACCTTTTAAAATATGTAAGAATCGTACCTGTTGTAAAAAATGGAGAAACAAAAGGATACAAATTCCTGTATGTTAGTCCTAGAAGTATTTTGTATAAATATGGGCTTAGGTCTGGTGATTTTATAGTAAGTGTTAATGGTATGTCAGTTAAAACAGCAGAAGAAGCTTTTAAAGTGTATAACATGCTTAGAAATGAAAAAACTATAAGACTAGAAGTAGAAAGAAAAGGAGAAAGAAAGGTTATAACTTATCAGATAAAATAATATTTGCTAAAATTTGAATGAAAAATAAAACGGAGAAAATAAAAATGTACAGGCTAATTCTACCTCTAATAGTGATTTTTTTTATAAATACATTATCTTTTGGCGTAGAAAAACAGGAAATTAACTTAAAAGACCTTATAACACAGGCAAAAGTTTTAAAAAAAAGAGGTAGAGTTGTTCTAAACTTTGAAAAAATAGATATAAAATTACTTGCATACTTTATGGGAGAATTAGCTAACAAAAATATAGTATTAGACCCAAAGATAAGAGGAGAAGTCTCTCTTTTATTTTCAAAACCTATATCCATAAAAGATGCATGGGCAGTTTTTTCAACAATACTAAAATCCAAAAACTATACAATGATTGATTATGGCTCTTATGTTCAAATAATTCCTGAATCTATGTCAAGAAAATCGACACCACCATTTTCTAAAAAAACACCAAAAGAAGATAAATTAATAACATTTGTCTACGGAATAAAATATGCTGATATTACAAATGTTTTAAATGTTTTAAAAGGCCTAAAATCACCAAGAGGTATTATTCTATCTTACAATCCAACAAACACTATAATAATTACAGATTATGCATCTACAGTAAAAGTTCTAAGAAATGTTATATCTTTCATAGATACAAAAGATTCTTCTTTATCTCTCAAAGTTTATAAGTTAAAATACGCAGATGCATCAGAAATAACATCAGCTTTAAATGTGGCATTTTCTGATACTACAAAAAAAGGTATCATCTTTAAAACACATGCTATTAAAAGTCAAAATGCAATACTTATAAAAACACAGGAAAAAATATTTCCACTTATAGAAAGCTTAATAAAAACCCTGGATACACAGACAGAAAAAGTTACTCTAAGGACATTTTGGATTGTTCATCTAAAAAATACGAAAGCTGAAGATTTGGCAAATGTTTTAAATAAGCTACTTGAAAACATACAGCTTGTAACGTTTGATACTACTACTACAACAACTACAAAAGGAAAAAAATCAAAGAAAAGCAAAAACAGAAGTATGGAACTTTTAAGAAGAATATATTCAAAGAAAAAAACCTCATCTGCAGAAAAACCAAAAATCATAGCAGAAAAATCAACAAACACATTAATCATATATGCAAACAAAGAAGAGTATGAACAGATAAAAAGAATAATAGATGAATTAGACCAGAGAAAAAAACAGATACTTGTGTCAGCTCTTATAACAGAGGTTTCAGAGCAAGCATTAAAAGAAATTGGAGTAAGATGGCAAATTTTAGGTACACAGGGAGGAGCAGCATTTAGAGGAGGAATATCTAAGCAGGACTTTTTCTCCACTTTAAAAAGCTCTGGATTGATAGCAGGAGTTTTATCATCAGCAGGAACAACTATAAATATAGGTGGAACTGATTTCTTTTTCCCTGACCTTGTATTTTTACTATCTCTTTTACAAAAAGGTTCTGGATTTAATGTGATTTCCTCTCCAAAGATACTTACAATGGATAATCTTGAAGCACAGATTAACGTAGCACAGGTTGTGCCTTTTGCAGAATCAACAAAGTTTGATATAAATGGAAACCCAATTATAACCTTTGATTATAAAGAAGTAGGACTAAAACTAAAAGTAACTCCTCATATAAGCGGAAATAATGTAATACTTGAATTACATCAAGAGATAAATGAAGTAGTAAGTTTAGAAAAACTTCAGCTTGGCCAGATTACCTATCAGATACCAACAACAACAAAAAGAGAAATTGATACGACAATAACAGTAGAAAATGGAAAAACGGTCATACTTGGAGGTCTAATATCTAAAAAAACCATAAAATCTATGGAAGGTATACCATTAATATCAAAAGTTCCTGTGGTAGGAAGACTTTTTAGATATAACTCAGATGAGTTTAACAAAACCAACCTGTTTGTATTTATAACACCATTTATAATTGAAAGTCCTGAGCAACTTGCAAAAATAACGGAAGATTTACAAAAACTAAGTGAAAAGCTTGTTAAACAAGTAAAAAAACAAAAAGAAAAACAGCTTGAAAAAAGAAAAGAAAAAGATATTTTTGAAGATTATCGTAAATACTTTGGAGGGTAAAGGCTATAAGAAAGATAGACCTTCCTATTGAGTTTATAAAGAAGAACTATATACTACCAGGAGATGAAGGCAAAGTTTTTATAACAAAAAAGACACCATTTTATGCTTTAGAAGACCTTAGATTTCTACATAACATATCTTTAGAACCTGTTCTTATATCTGATGAAGAATTCAATGAAAAATTAGAAGAATATATATCAAACTTAGAAAGTAAATTAGAAGAAGAGGAAGAAGAAACAGCAGAAGCTTTAGAAGATATATTAGAAGGCTCTGAAGCACCAGTTATTCAGTTATTAAATTCAACATTTCTAAAAGCAGTTCGTTCAAAAGCAAGTGATATACACTTTGAACCATACAGTGATTATGTTCTTATTAGATTTAGGTTAGATGGAGTTTTACATGAGATAAATAAACTTCCAAAAAGCAGTTATCCTGCTGTAGTGTCAAGAATAAAAGTTATGGCAAAACTAAATGTAGCAGAAAAAAGACTGCCACAAGATGGAAGAATAAGAATAAAAATTGGTGAAAAGGAAATGGATTTGAGAGTCTCCACCCTTCCTACAATATTTGGAGAAAGAGTGGTGATAAGACTGTTAGATAGGTCAAATAGAATACTTACTCTATCAGAACTTGGGTATATGGAAGAAGACCTAAAAAAATTAGAAAATATGATTACAAAACCATATGGTCTTATTCTCGTTACAGGTCCTACAGGTTCTGGTAAATCAACAACTCTTTATGCTTCATTACTAAAATTAAAATCACCTCGTAAAAATATAATAACTATTGAGGACCCTATTGAATATCAGATAGATGGTATAAGTCAGATACAGGTAAACCCAAAAATCAATCTAACATTTGCTAATGGCTTAAGAAGTATACTTAGGCAAGACCCTGATATCATAATGGTTGGAGAGATTAGAGATTTAGAAACTGCAGAAATTGCAATTCATGCATCTATGACAGGACACCTTGTATTATCAACACTGCATACAAATGATGCACCTTCTGCTGTAACAAGGCTGGTAGATATGGGAGTAGAAGCATTTTTAGTAGCTTCCTCTTTAGAAGGCGTAATAGCCCAGAGATTAGTAAGAAGAATCTGTAATAAATGTAAAACTTCTTATAAACCTACTTTTATTGAGATAGAAGAGATTAATAAGCTTGCAGGTGAAAAGATAATAGATGAAAACGGAATTTTATA
>JALSSG010000097.1 GCA_026984355.1 Hydrogenothermaceae bacterium | reverse complement strand
ACATTATCTTGATGAAAAAAGACTTGATATGCCACTATATAGACACCCATGGGATGATATTCTTTACAATGTTCAATGTGATACATAAATCTCTATCTGGGAACCTGTCAGGTTCCCTTATTTTTCTAAATATCTTTTCCCTACACTAAATTTTTAAAATTATCATAAACCATAAAAACTATATAAAGTATTGCTGTGTATATCTATATAAAAACCACCTTAATATAATTTTTTATATTTTCAGCATATATTTGACAAAATAGTCTATTTTATTATAGATTCTGTAAAAAATATACTTACAAGTTTTTGAAAAATAAGTAAAAACTAACCAAAGATTTCATAGATAACGGGAGGATTAAGATGCAAAACTTAAAATCTCTATTGTTTTTTCTAATTTTCACTTTTTTTGTTATTCCAATTAACTTGACAATTGCTAAAGAAAGTAAAGATTACGACAAATCAGTAGTCCTTGTTGCAGTAAAAGATGAAGAAAAATTAAAGTCAGAGTACAAAGTAAAAAATTATCTTCTTTCTAACATTTACAGTGTATATGTACCAGAAGGAAAAACTGTTGAAGAATTTATAAAAGAATTAAAAGGAAAAGATTATGTAGAATTTGCTCAGCCTAACTACCTATATAAAGTGTACGCAGTACCTAACGATGAATTTGTATCATATCAATGGAATTTATCAAAAATACAGGCTTTTGATGCATGGGATATTACTACAGGAAGCTCTGATGTGGTTATTGGCATTATAGATACTGGCGTTGACTATACTCATCCAGACCTTCAAGGAAACATATGGGTAAATACTGATGAAATCTGTAATAACGGCCTAGATGACGATAATAATGGATATATAGATGATTGTCATGGCTGGGATGCAGATAAAGAAATAGGAGATGAATACAGAGATACTCATGGAACACATGTAGCTGGAATTATAGCTGCTACAAGCAATAATGGTATTGGAATTGCAGGTCTTGGATGGAACCTAAAAATACTGTCATGTAATGCATCACTTGAAAATAACATTTTCTCAGGTGCCCTTACTGATGAAAATATAGCTCAATGTTTCGCCTATATGTTAAAACAAAAATTCCTAAAAGGAGTAAATATTGTAGCTATAAATGGAAGTTTTGGAGGATATAATTACTCAAAAGCTGCTGAAAAATTTCTACAGGTATTAGACAAGTTTGGCATAATATTTGTTGTTGCTGCAGGAAATGAACACACTAACGTAGATGAATATCCTTCATATCCATGTGCATATAGAGTAGATAATGTAATATGTGTTGGAGCAACAGATAATTTAGATAAAGCACCTTATTTTTCAAACTATGGATTTAATACTGTTGATATATTTGCTCCAGGTGTAAATATTCTCAGTACAATACCAACAGATTACTATAATTATCAGCTTGATAGATATGGATACGCTTTCTATAACGGAACCTCCATGGCAGCACCTCATGTAACAGCTGCTATAGGACTTTTAAAATCTATAGAACCAGATTTAACATCCAAAGAAATTAAAGAAAGATTAATAGCAACTTCTGATACAGTAAGTACTCTCTTTGATAAAAATATATCATGTGGTAGATTAAACCTATATAAATTCCTTACAAATCAAAGTGAAGCTAAATTCTGTATGAATATAGACCCTGCAAGTGAGTATACATTCTATACATATCAAAATGAAGACGTAGCAATTGAGAAAGGGATAATAAGAAATACAGGAAATCAACCACTTAGAGTAAACTCTGTTAGTCTTTCAGACCCACAATATTTCTCTATATTGGATGATGAATGTACAAATAAAGAGCTAAACTTTCTAGAAGAATGCAGAATAACTATTGCATATGTTCCACCATATATATTAAGTACAATTGAAAATGATGTAAAATCTAAACTTTTAATAAATGCAAATGGTAATACTTACGAATTTAATCTAAAAGGTTATCTTGAAAATAGACCATACAATAATCTAATTGATATCTCAAAACAGTATGTATTATTTAGGAATGTTTCTGTAGGAAGTTCTAAAAGTTATAATTTAAGAATAAAAAATATAAGTGATGACGATATAAAAATTTCCATAAGAAAAGGATATAATCCTAACTTTGATATTTCTACAGATATAGAAAACCCATGTCATGATAATAAGATACTAAAAGAGGATGAATATTGTTATCTAAAAGTGATATATTCTCCAAAAGAAGAAGGAACACACTCCTCATTACTTAGTATACTTGTTAGAGATCCAGATGAAGAAAACTTTAATGAAAGTATCATATCTACTGCAAATGTGTCTATAAAAGGTACAACACAACCATCTCCAGAATTAGCAATAGAACCAGATCAAAGAGAAATAAAAATAGTAAAAGATAAGGACAGCTCTGTATATAAAACAGTAAAAATAATAAATAAAGGTGCAGATGATTTGCTAATAAAAGATATAGAAGTAGTTAAAGGAAGTCTTGGTATGGATTTAGAAGACTCAAGTGAACCTAACGCATGTACTAACTTTACTGTACTTTCTCCAAATGATTACTGTACTTTAAAATTCAGATTTTTCGGTGATGAGAAAGATTATAACTATACAATGATTGCAAAAATAGAAAGTAATGACCCTTTACAGAAAAAAACATTCCTGGTTGTCAAAGGTATCATTGATAAAGTAAAGATAAAATTAGAGCCATCAAAAGTTAAGTTCGCAAATGTAATGATAGGACAGGAAAAAACACACATAGTAAAAATAAAAAACACATCAAAAGAAAACCCTGTAATAATCACAGATATATCCCTTGAGCAGAATTCTGAATTTGAAATTGATACGTTTGAAGGAGAAAAACCTTGCGGTACTATACCTATTGAAATACCAGAATACGATTACTGTACAATAGCAATAACCTATAGACCTCAAACTACAGGTAAGAAAAAGGCAAACTTATATGTAAAATCTGGAAAAAAAGGTAAAAAAATATCTATCGAAGGAATAGGTACAGAACCTATATATCCAGAAATTGATATATCTCCTGTAGATTACAATTTTGGACAGGTAATAGTTGGTCAAAACAAAAAAGCCACATTTACAATAAAAAATACAGGCTTTAGTCAATTAAACATAAAAAAATTAGAAGTAAAATCAAAAGTATTTACTCTAGATTTTAACGATGGAACATCTCCTTGTGGAAATACACCAATAAGCTTATTACCTGGTAATGAATGTACTTTCTCAATAACTTTCTCTCCAGAAAAAGATAAGGAATATAAATCAACTATAAAGATAGAATCAAATTCCCTAGAGAAGAAAAAAGAAATAAATCTTTATGGTAAAGGTAGATACCAATCACCTGTAA
>JALSSG010000096.1 GCA_026984355.1 Hydrogenothermaceae bacterium | reverse complement strand
AACAAGCAAACAGCCAGAGCCTTCAAGTATCACTACAAAATTTAGATACAGCATACAAAAACTTTTTTGAAGGAAGAGCAGAATTTCCAAAATTCAAGAAGAAAAAATCAAAACAAACAATCCACATCCCACAGCATTTTCAGATAGAGAGGATAAACCAAAAAAGAGGGCTACTAAAAATACCAAAACTAAAAACACTGATACCTATAAAAATGCACAGGGATATAGAAGGACAGATAAGAAGCATAAGCATAACAAAAACACCAGATGAGAGATATTATCTAAATGTATTAACCAAAAAAGAGATACAACCACTAAAACCATCAAACAAAACAGCAGGGATAGATGTAGGGATAAAAGAATTTGCAATAATACACGATGGAGAAAACACATACCACATAGAAAATCCAAAATACCTACAAAAAGCAGAAAAAAGACTAATCAAACTACAAAGACAGCTATCAAGGAAACAAAAAGGAAGCAAGAACTATGAGAAAGCAAGGCAAAAAGTAGCAAAACAACACCAAAAAATAGTAAACAAGAGGAAAGACTTTCTCCACAAGGTTTCGTCTGCGATAACCAAGCAGTATGACTGCTTCGTGGTAGAAAGTCTAAACATAAAGGGAATGATACAAAACGAGAAACTGTCAAAACAGATAGCAGATGTAAGCTGGTATGAGTTTATAAGGCAGTTGGAATATAAAGCAAGATGGTATGGGAGAAAGCTAATAAAAGCAGACAGATTTTATGCAAGCAGTAAGACCTGTAGTGTGTGTGGATACAAAAATAACCAGCTTACCCTACAGGTAAGAAAATGGAAATGTCCAGTATGCAAGACTGTGCATGATAGAGATGAGAATGCAAACAAAAATCTATACAAGATAGGGCTCACCTACCTAACAGATGGTAGGGCAGGAACTGTCCAAACTCAAGCCTGTGGAACTGGCACTGTTGGCGGAATGTCCAATGATGGACAGTCTACGAGACATCCAGCTATGAAGCAGGAAGCTCCTCAATTTATTGAGGAGTAGTTCACTACCTGATAATAGTCATTAAATCACTTAATAGATATATGTTAATATTCAAATCAGCTAATAAAATAAAGAAAGGAGGTATGTAAATGCCAAAAATCAATGAATATGTAGACATCTCACAAATCGACAAGGAAGCTAAAAGAGATTTTATTGACAGACATTCACCATTTGTTCATGTAGAAGATACTCCTGTAAAAGGTCAAAAACTAAAAGTTAAAGTAAAAGTGGGAGAAGAATACTGCCATCCAGATGATTTTGACCATTATATTGCATGGGTTCAGCTGTGGGATGGTGATACGTTCTTAGGACAGGCTACTTTTGTTCCAGGTGTACAGGGAAATCAATGTTCACAGGCAGAGGTAGACTTTTATATTGTTCCTACTAAGAAAAAACTAAAACTACAAGCTATGAGCTACTGTACAAAACATGGTTTATGGCAAGGACCTATTGTTGAACTAGAGGTTCAAGAAGCTACAGAACCAGTTGGTGCTTAAATTTATACGGCCTCTTTATGGGGCCGTTTTCTATCAATTACAATCATCCTCACGTTAAATTTAACCTCTTAATATAAAAACATAAAACATAAAAAAAGAAATTAATACAACCTCATTTTTGATAATACATTCCTATGGAATATAATATAGTTTAATTTATACAAGTCAGTGGAGGTCTAAGTTTTTATGCTAAACGAATTTATAGAAGAAGCTCTTACTTTTGATGATGTTCTTCTTCTTCCACAAAAGTCAGAAGTACTTCCTCATGAAGTAGATGTTAGCTCCTACATAACACCTAATATAAAAGTAAATATACCTCTTGTATCTGCTGCAATGGATACAGTTACAGAACATAAATTAGCCATTGCCCTTGCAAGAGAAGGTGGAATTGGGATAATACACAGAAATATGAGTATAGAAGACCAGAAAAGAGAAGTAGAAAAAGTTAAAAAAGCAGAAAGCGGAATGATAACAGAACCTATTACAATAAGTCCTGACCAGACAGTCAAAGAAGCCCTTGAAATAATGGCAAATTATAAAATATCAGGCGTTCCTGTAGTAGATAATGAAAATAAACTCATAGGAATATTAACAAATAGAGACCTTAGATTTTTAAGCAGAAAAGACTACAACAAACCAGTTCACTTATTTATGACAAAAGCACCACTTGTTACAGCAAAAGAAGGTATATCTTTAGATGAGGCAGTAGAAATACTCCAAAAACATAAAGTAGAAAAATTACCAGTTGTAGATGAAGAAGGAAGATTAAAAGGGCTAATAACCATAAAAGATATTGTAAAAAGAAAACAATATCCAAATGCATGCAAAGATGAAGCAGGAAGACTTAGAGTAGGAGCTGCAGTTGGAACAGGACCTGATACTATGGATAGGGTTGCGGCTCTTGTAGAAGCAAAGGTTGACCTTATAGTAGTAGACACAGCACATGGACACTCAGTAAGAGTTTTACAAACTGTAGAAAAGATAAAACAAGAATATCCAGATTTAGACTTAGTTGCTGGAAATATAGCAACACCAGAAGCAGCTGAAGACCTGATAAAAGCAGGAGCAGATGCAGTAAAAGTTGGAGTTGGACCAGGTTCTATATGTACTACAAGGGTTGTAGCTGGTGTAGGAGTACCACAGGTTACAGCTATAGCTAAATGTTCAAAAGTATGTAAAGAATATGGAAAAACTTTAATTGCAGATGGAGGTATAAGGTATTCTGGTGATATAGTAAAAGCTATAGCAGCTGGAGCTGATGTTGTTATGCTTGGAAGTTTATTTGCAGGGACAGAAGAATCACCAGGAGAAAGAGTATTCTTTCAAGGAAGGGCTTATAAGGTTTATAGAGGAATGGGTTCATTAGGAGCTATGAAAGCAAGATACAGTAGTGATAGATATTCTCAAGAAAGCTTAGAAAAATTTGTACCAGAAGGTATAGAAGGAAGAATTCCATTTAAAGGACCTTTATCTGATGTTGTGTATCAGCTTGTAGGAGGGTTAAGGTCAGGGATGGGATACACAGGAAGTAAAAACATAAAGGAACTACAAGAAAAAGGTAAATTTATAAAAATCACATATGCAGGCTTAAGAGAAAGCCATGCTCACGATGTACTTATAACCCAAGAAGCACCAAACTACTGGATAGATTAGAGGTACAAACATGGGAAAATTAACTAAGTTTGATGTCCTTTTAGGTCAGGAATTAACAAACCTTGAAAGGTTTATTATAAAAAGTCCTCTTGGTACTCCAGAATTCTGGAGTGAATGGCAGGCAAAAACAGGAGAAATTATAATAACAAAGGCAGCTATAAAAAGAGCAATTAGAACTCATAAAGAA
>JALSSG010000095.1 GCA_026984355.1 Hydrogenothermaceae bacterium | reverse complement strand
TTTCGTAAAAAAATGGGGACTAAAGGATGATGATTATAATGTTCTACTTTTTGATAAATCTGGTAAACTTATTTTTTATAAAAGTGGTAAATTAAGCAATAAAGATATACAAACAGTTATAAATCTTATAAAACAAAACATCGAATAATTCAAAATGAAAATAAATAGATTTCCTAAAATGGCTGCCTTACAAAAATATAGAGCGTTAAAACTTGGATATCCACAGGACATAGCTGAAGCTATTGGGTATGCAGAAGCCCTAAAGTACGCAATATTCAAAAGACTTGCTCAATACGGTCTAAAAAGATATCAAGAAGAAGAAGAAAAAAGGAAAAAACAACAGATAAATTTAGATTGGGATAAATTTAAAATATTTAAACTTGCATCATATCAAGGAAAACCTTATGTTGGTGGAAAGGTTATAACACCTCAGGATTATGAAAAAGAAATATACTGGAAGTGGGGAGAGGAAACAGGAAAAAAGATTGAGAACTGGGCAAAATCTATAATAGAGAAAACACCTAAAGATTATTTAAAAAATGAACAAAAATTCTTTAAAGAAGTATGGGTACCTCATAGAGACGAAGAGATAACTTAAGGAGAAAAAGATGAAAATATTATTTGCACCAAGTGAAGCTAAAAAAACAGGTGGAGATAACCCTCCGATAGATAAAAATTCTTTTTGTTGTCCAGAACTTTATGAAAAACGGTTAGAAGTTTTAAACTTATATCAAAACTTTATAAATACTGCTACAAAAGACCAACTAAAAAAACTATTTGGTGTAAAAGAAAAGGATATAGATAAATACAAAATAGATATTTTTAAAGAAAAAACACTAAAAGCTGTAGAAAGATATGATGGGGTAGCTTACAAATATTTAGACTATAAAACCCTTGAGGATAATGAAAAAGACTATATAGATAAAAACCTTATTATTTTTTCAAATTTGTTTGGCCCTATTCTTGCGTCAGATAGAATTCCTTTTTATAAACTCAAACAAGGACAAAGCATTAGTGGTTTTAAACCAGAACAGTTCTACAAAATACATTTTCAAAAAGCATTAGATAGTATATTGCAGGACGAAATTATATTAGACTTAAGGGCAGGTTTTTATGAAAAGTTTTATACAATTAAAAAGCCTTATATAACTATGAAGTTCATAAAAGACGGAAAAGTTATAACCCATTGGGCAAAGGCGTATAGAGGAACAGTTGTTAGATATATAGCAAAATACAAACCATCTTCCTTAAAAGAAATTTTTGATATTCCTTTTCCTGAACTAAAAATAAAAAAAGTAAATACAGAAGACAAATTAAAAACGGAGATTATATATGAGGTGTTAGAGGATAAATGAGTATTAAAATAGGATTTATATGCACTGGAAATTCAGCCAGAAGTCAGATAGCTGAAGGATTTGGGAAATATTATGCAAAAAAGCTTGATAAAGATGTAGAAATTTACTCAGCAGGTTCAAAACCATCTGGATATGTTCATCCACTTGCTGTTGAGGTTATGAAAGAAAAAGGAATTGATATATCCAAAAACAAATCAAAGTCTTTAGAAGATATACCTTTAAATGAACTTGATTATGTTATAACTCTTTGTGGAGATGCTGCTGAAAACTGTCCTGTTATTCCAAATGCAAATACTATCCACTGGGGACTTCCTGACCCTGCAAAAGCAGAAGGTAGCAAAGAAGAGAAGCTAAAAACGTTTAGACAAATAAGAGATGAAATAGAAAAAAGAGTTAGAGAATTTATAGAGGGGATTTAGCTTTATTAGGATTTTTTATTTTTGAATTAAAACTTTTAGTAGCCAGATATATTGCAAAAAAGAAACCATCCAAAAAGTTTTAATATGAATATCTTAACCTGCTTGGAAACTTAGTGATAGACTATCAAAGTCCAAATTCCTCTGAAGGAAAAAAACTGTTGAGAAGAAAAAAGCTACTTTGATTCCAATAATACTTTTTTATCTCAACAAGAAATTTCTGATATTGAAAATATCTTTTTGTCCCGATTATAAAAGTTGTATTTTCGGGACACTTACCATAATATTAATATACACTATATTTAAAGATTAATATGAAAAATAATGAAATTTTCGGGACATAATAATGAATGAAAAATTAATTATAGAAAGAAAAAAGTTATTAGACAAATTAGGTGGAATTCCAGAACCTGTAATAGAGAATAAAGAATGGCTTTATTTACTTGAAGAAGAAACGAGAAACTCAATTCTTATAGAAGGATACTTTATAGATGAGGAAGAGTTAAAGCAGACATTAGCAGGGAATAAACCTGTTTCCAAATCTCAGGAAGAAGCAGTTAAGTATTTTAAAACAGCAAAATTTATATATGGTCTCGCTTATGAAAGCTTCAAATCAAATGAACTTTTACTTGGTATTCCCTTAATCAGACAGATAAATAAAGAACTTGGTTTTAACGGTGAATTTAGAAAAGGAAAAATAAAAATAGCAGGAGCAAAATTTGAGCCTCCAGAAGAATATATAGAAGAATGGGTAAGAATTTACATTGATTATGTTCAAAACTTAAGTGAAAACTTTTTTGATAGAATTTGTGTATCACACGCATTTTTTGAAGAAATTCATCCATTTACAGATGGAAACGGTAGAATAGGAAGGATACTTCTAAACTATATATTAATAAGCAACGGATATCCCTTGGTTATAATAAAAGGTACGGATAAAAAGAAGCAAGTCTACTATAAAGGATTAGAAGAGTTAGACAGCCAGTTATCTGATTTATTTATTAAGTACAAAAATGTGCCACCAGATAAACAGGAAATTTCTAAAAAGCTAAAAGAAGCAAAATCAAATATTTTAAAAAGACTGATACTTGAAGCATTAAGAGAAAGTTTAGACAGACTAATAATTGCAAAATATAAAGAGAAAGGAACTGAGCTTAAACCTGTAAGTAAATTACTAAAAGATTTAGGATACTCTCCAGAAAGTACAAGACAGTTAATAAAAAGAGGTAAGATAATAGCCGTTAAAATTAAAAAAACATGGTATTCTACAGAGAATCTAGTCAAATTATTCCTAATATTACATTAAATCCAAACAATAATTTTTATGAAAATGCCCGAGGCGGGAGTCGAACCCGCACGCCCTTGCGGGCAGGGGATTTTGAGTCCCCCGCGTCTGCCAATTCCGCCACTCGGGCAGTAAAAAAATTATATTTCTTAATTTTCTTCTTTTCCAGAGAAAATAGATTTTAAGTTTTCAATAGCAGCTTTTATTCTTTCTGCTTTTTCTTTTAACTCCTCATATAATGCTTTTTCTTTCTCTACAACTTCCGTAGGTGCCTTTTTTATAAAGTTTTCGTTAGAAAGCTTCTTCTCAGAGATAGATATGGATTTTTCCACATCTTTCAGCAGTTTTTCCTGTCTTTTTAGTTCCTTTTCTACATCAATTGCTCCAGATATATCTATATAGGCTTCTGCAAGTTTTGATATTGCTACTACAGTGTTCGGTGGTCTTTCTAACGATTTGTCTACTGTAAGCTCATTAACCTTTGCAAGCAGTTTAATACCATTTTCAAGTTTGTTTAAAACTTTATTGAAGTTATCATCTAAAGGTTTTATATAAACATTTAATTTCCTTGAAGGTTCAATATTAAAATCTCCTCTAACTGTTCTTATAGAGATGATTAACTCCTTTAAAGCTTCTATAAGTTTGGTTTCTTCTTCAAATATAAGTTTTTCATCTTTTTCAGGATATTTAGCTACAGGTAAATAATCGGCATCTTTGTAAGGTAATTTCTGCCATATTTCTTCAGTAATAAATGGCATAATAGAATGTAACATTTTCAATGATTTATCAAGAACATATACAAGTACTGATAAAACTATCTGTTTTTCTTTATCACTTCCTTTATAAACTCTTTCTTTTACAAGTTCCAAATACCAATCACAATACTCATGCCAGAAAAAGTTATATAAAGTAGAAGCATACTCATTATATTTATAACTATTTATAGCATCTTTTGCTTTTTCTATAGTTTTTTGAAGTTTTGTGAGTATCCATTTATCTTCATAAGATAAATCTAAATCGTTTACAGACTGATATATTGAGCTATTAACCATGAAGTTTTCAAGATTTGTTAAAACAAATTTAGAAGCATTCCATATTTTATTTGCAAAATGTTTGTATCCTTCTATTCTTTTTTCTGAAAGCCTAATATCTCTTCCTTGAGCAGCAAGAACAGTAAGAGTAAATCTAAGAGCATCTGCACCATAAAGCTCTATCATATCAAGAGGGTCTATAACATTCCCTTTTGTTTTAGACATTTTTTCACCTTTTTCATCTCTAACAAGGGCATGTATATATACATCTTCAAAAGGTTTTTCTTTCATAAAGTGCATGCCCATCATAATCATTCTTGCAACCCAGAAGAAGATAATATCAAAACCTGTCACAAGTAAAGAGGTTGGATAGAATCTTTCAAGTTCTGGTGTTTTTTCTGGCCATCCAAGAGTACCGAACGGCCACAGCCCTGAGGAAAACCATGTATCAAGAACATCTTCATCTTGTTTTAGATTTAGACTATTACAATTTTTACATCTAAGGTCTATAAAATATCGCATTTCTACGATATTATCTTCGATAACAGAAAACACTTTATCTGTTTCTGTGAAAAATATCTTCTTAATTTCACAGTTTCCATATGCATGGTCAGTAAGCCATTTTTCTAATGTTTGTATATCTTTAAAAATCTCTTCTTTTTTTAGTTCTCCAATAATTTGGCTATATATAAACTTTATTTCTTTTTCATGCTTCTTATAAGCTTCATATACATCTTTAGCTGTAAAGCTATTACCTATATATCTATTAGCATATAGATAAAATACTACATGTGGAGGAAAACCAACCAATTCCTCTTTTTTACTAAAAAGTACAGGAACTTTAATATAGTTTTCTTCTAAAAAACTTTTTATATGTGTTTCATCTTTTAACTGAGGTATTTCTCTTTTAAACACTACTTTTTCATAAAACTCTAAATTTGTTTTTTCTGGATGTGTGAAATTTTTAGAAAAAAGATAATTTGCTATTTCTTTTAGAGAAAAAGTTTGTGAAATTCTGGTATCTCCATACATGTTAAATATAACTTTCTTTGCTATATTATCGTACATATCATCACTAAATACATTTATCTCTCCACAATCCTGACAGTACCATACAGGAATTCTATGTCCCCACCATATCTGCCTTGAAATACACCAGTCTTTTATATCGTACATCCATCTAAGATAAGTTTTTTTCCAGCTTTCTGGTATAAAAGAAATCTCTCCATTTTCTACAACTTCAATGGCTCTTTTTGCTAACTTTTTTGTATTTACAAACCATTGTATAGATAGATAAGGTTCTATAACAGCTCCTGAGCGTTGAGAATGCCCAACATTATGAACATGCTCCTCTACTTTTTCCAACAATCCTTCTTTTTTTAAGTCTTCAACTATTTTTTTTCTTGCTTCATATCTATCTAGCCCTTTATATACACCTGCATTTTCATTCATATGGGCAGTTTCATCCATAACTACAACAATAGGAAGATTATGTCTTTGACCTATTTCAAAATCGTTAGGGTCATGGGCTGGAGTTATTTTTACCGCTCCAGTTCCAAAAACAGGGTCAACATAGTCATCTGCGATTATAGGAATAAGGTTATCTATTTCTTTTCCATCCCATGTTTTTCTTTTCCAATTTACAAGTGGGAGTTTAACTCTTTTACCAATCAGGTGTTTGTATCTTTCATCTTCAGGATGTACAGCTACAGCTGTATCTCCAAGCATTGTTTCTGGTCTTGTTGTTGCAACAACAATGTATCCAGAACCATCTTCTAAAGGATATCTTATGTACCATATATTCCCCTTTTCCTCTTTGTACTCAACTTCAAGGTCTGAAATAGCAGTTCTATCCTTTGGGTCCCAATTTACAATATATGGAGCTTTATATATAAGTCCCTCACTGTAAAGCTTTGTAAATGCTTCTCTAACCGCTCTTGCGAAACCTTCATCTAAGGTAAATCTTTGTTTACTCCAATCACAAGATGCTCCAAGTTTTTCTATCTGTTTTTTTATTGTTTCTTTCGCTTTTGGAACCCATTCCCATACTTTTTCTATAAACTTTTCTCTTCCAAGGTCAAATTTATTAATTCCCTGTTCTTCTAACTGTCTGGTAACTACCCACTGAGTAGCTATACCTGCATGGTCAAACCCTGGAAGCCATAATGTGTTATATCCTTCTTGCCTTCTAATTCTTACAATTACATCTTGTAAAGTCATATTAAGTGCATGACCTATATGGAGACTTCCTGTTACATTTGGTGGAGGCATAGCAACAGAGAAATAAGGTCTTTGTGTATCATCTGCATTGGCTTCAAAAAGCTTATTTTCAAGCCAGACTTTATACCATTTTTCTTCAATCTGTTTTGGATTATATTCTCCTAAAGGCACTTTATTATTCCTCCTGACAGATTAATTTAAACTATACTTAAGTAATAAAAATTATAACCTTTTTTAACAATTTGCTTATCCTATATGGAAATTTATAAAAAAGTTATATAATCTAACTCGCATACAAATCATAGGAGGATTAAATGAAAGAAGAAAAGAAATTATGGGGTGGTAGATTTTCTGAAAGTACAGATTCCTTTGTTGAAGAGTTTACAGAAAGTGTATCCTTTGATAAAGAACTTGCTCTTTATGATATTAAAGGAAGCATAGCCCATGCAAAGATGCTTGGAAAACAGGGAATTATTCCAAAAGAAGAGGCTGAAAAAATAATCAAAGGATTACAAGAAATCCAAACAGAAATTCAGGAAAATAAGTTTAATTGGAAAAAAGAACTTGAAGATGTACATATGAATATAGAAAAAGCTCTAATAGATAAGATTGGAAATATAGGAGGTAAACTCCATACAGGAAGAAGTAGAAACGACCAGGTCATAACTGCATTTAAACTATATTTAAAAGAAGAAACAAACAATATAGTCAATTTGCTAAAAGAACTAAAAAAAACTCTATTAAAAAAAGCAGAAGAAACAATAGATATCATAATTCCAGCCTATACACATCTTCAAAGAGCACAACCTATAAGACTTGCACATTACTTTATGGCGTACTTAGAAATATTTAATAGAGATGAAGAAAGATTTCTTGATACTTTAAAAAGGATAGACCAACTTCCTCTTGGAAGTGGAGCTTTAGCAGGTGTTGATTTTCCTATAGATAGGGAATTTGTAGCAAAAGAACTTGGTTTTTCACAGGTTATGAGAAACTCTATTGATGCTACAGCTTCTAGAGATTTTGTTATTGAGTTTTTGTCTAACTGTTCAATTTGCATGTCAAATCTATCAAGATTAAGTGAAGATTTAATTATCTGGAATTCTTCAGAGTTTGGATTTGTAGAATTACCAGATAAGCTTACAACAGGTTCTTCAATAATGCCTCAAAAGAAAAATCCAGATGTATTAGAGCTTATAAGAGGAAAAACAGGTAGAGTTTATGGCGATCTTGTTGCATTACTTACAATAGTAAAGGGTCTTCCTATGGCATACAATAGAGATCTTCAAGAAGATAAAGAACCTGTTTTTGATGCAGTAAGAACTTTAAAAGGTTCAATTATTGGAATGACAAAAATTATTGAAGGTCTAAAACCTGTATCAGAAAAAATGGAACAGGCAGCTGGAGGTTTTGCCCTTGCTACCGATTTAGCAAACTATTTAGTAAGAAAGGGAATACCTTTTAGAGACGCCCACCACATAGTAGGACAGATAGTAGCATATTTAGTGAACCAGAACAGAGAATTAGAAACTATAACTTTAGAAGAACTTAAGCAGTTTAGTCCAGAATTTGAAAACGATGTTCTAAACTTACTTTCTGCCTATAACGTTGCAGATGCAAGAAAATCATTTGGAGGAACATCAAAAGAAAGAATACAAGAACAGGTAAACTTCTGGAAAGAAAAACTTAATGTTTCTTGAAAATGTATTCTTCTATTACTATATTTTTATAATCAAAAATTAAAACACTGTTTTATTTTTCCTAATGGAGGTATAAAAGTGAGTACTACTACATTAAATCAAAAAGAAATAATAGATAAAATAAATCAGTTAAGAAAAGAAAAAAATGCTATCTTGCTCGCTCATTACTACCAGAGAGGAGAAATACAAGATATAGCTGACGTGGTTGGAGATTCATTAGAGTTAGCAAGAAAAGCACAACAGACAGATGCAGACATAATTGTTTTTGCTGGAGTTAGGTTTATGGCAGAAACTGCGAAGATATTAAATCCTGACAAAAAAGTTCTTCATCCAAATCCAGAAAGTGGCTGTCCTATGGCAGATATGGCAACATACGAAGGGGTAAAAAAGCTAAAAGAACAACATCCAGATGCTGCAGTAGTAGCTTATGTAAATACAAATGCAGATGTAAAAACTCTTGCAGATGTAATAGTTACATCAAGAAATGCTGTAAAAGTTGTAAAAGCTTTACCAGAAAAGAAAATTATATTTGTACCAGACCAGTTCTTAGGTGGATTTATAGCAAAACAGGTTCCAGAAAAAGAGTTTATATTATGGAAAGGATTTTGCCCACCTCATTTTAACCTATCAAAAGACCAACTTCTTCAATTAAAAAATCAATATCCTGATGCAAAAATCGCCGTTCATCCTGAATGTAATACCGATACAGTTGAAATTGCTGATTTTGTGGGAAGTACATCACAAATAATAGAGTATGCAACAACATGCGATGCTGACACAGTAATAATTGGAACAGAAGTAGGTTTAAAACACTGGCTTGAAAAAGTAAATCCTAATAAAAAATATATTTTTCCTCAAACTGCAGATTACTGTGGAACAGTTCACTGTTGTGATATGAAAAAGAATACTCTTGATAAAATTCTTTATGTTTTGGAAACAGAAGATAATGAAATTATCCTTCCTGAAAATATAATGAATGAAGCAAGAAAACCATTAGAAAGAATGCTTCAAATTGTCTAACCTTTCTTATTAGACAATTTTCAGATTTTTTTGTTATAATATTCGGAGTTTTGAATAAATAAGGGTCTGGTAAGTGGAGGAGTAATATTGGAGCACGAGCTTTATATTAGACATATTATTATGACAATAGGAATTCTTATTGTTGTTCCTATTTTATTTAAGGTTTTTGCTAAAAAACCCTCATTAATACCATCTCCAATTCAAAATATTTTTGAAGTATATATTGAGTTTGTTAATAATATGATTAAAGAAAATATGGGAGAAAAAGGAAGGAAATATTTTCCTTTAATTGCAGGAATAGGCCTTTTTGTGTTTTTTGGTAATCTGTTAGGACTTATTCCGGGACTTGAGTCTTCAACTGCAAATATAAATACAACTGCAGCTTTAGCACTACTTGTTTTCTTTTACTACAACTACGAAGGTATAAAGAAACAAGGTTTTATAAAATATTTCAAACATTTCTTTGGACCTATAAAACTTATGGCACCTTTATTTTTTGTTATAGAAATACTAAGTCATCTAAGTAGGCCCTTAACTCTTGCACTTCGTTTATTTGCTAATATGACAGGTGGAGAAATACTAACTCTTGTTTTAATATTTCTTGTTCCATTTTTAGTTCCTTTACCAATAATTTTTATACATTTCTTTCAAGTATTCCTTCAAACTTACGTATTTATGATATTAACTACAGTTTATATAGCTGGTGCAGTAGTTGAAATGGAAGAACATTAAGGAGAAGTAAATGGAAGAAAAGGGTTTAGACCTAAATACAATACTTGTTGTAGTTAGTAAAGATGATAGGTCTATAAAAGCTTTAGACTGGGCAATTTACTTAGGCAACAACTGTAAAAATCAAAGTAAGCTTTTAATCTACTATGACTTAAGAGATGTTTATTATCTAAAAGAGCTTGCATTTACCTTTGGAGTTCCTGTTGAGATTGATGTAGATGAAAAAGAAAAATCATCTGCGAAGACAAGACTAAAAGAGCTATTGAAGAAGTTCACTGGCGAATATAAAATAGAGTTTTTCTATAGTGGAAGAAAAAAAGAAAAATTAAAGGATATAGTTAAAGAAATAAGTCCAGACCTGGTTATTACTACAGTAGACTATATAAATGTTTTACCTAAATATGAGAAAGATACTCTTGTAGTAACGTAAAAATTCTAAAAAATAAAGTAAGGAGGTTTTCAAGTAATGGTAAAATTCGGTAGATTTCTGCTACTAGCACTGATGTTAACAGGTGTAGTAACAGGTGCTTTTGCAGAAATGACAAGCGAAGATGCAGACAAAATAGCAAGAGCTATCTTTTATGGAAGTTTAGCTATAGGTGCTGGTGTTGCTATAGGTGCAGCAGCAGGTGGTGGAGGTGCAGGTCTTGGTAGTGCTGTACAGGGTGTAATAGAAGGTATGGCAAGAAATCCAAATATGGGACCAAGACTTTTAACTACTATGTTTATTGGTATGGCACTTATAGAAACTTTCGTTCTTTATGGATTTTTAATTGCTATTATATTCCTATTCACAGGAATATTTGATGGACAGGCAGGATTTACAAGAGGAGGATAATATAAATAAATAAAGGGGCTTATTTTACAGCCCCTATCTTTACCTTTAAGGAGGAAAAAATGGCATCAGAGGTAATCAAAAATAGAATATCAAGAAAAAAGCAAAAAAGAAGGTCTGGTTTTCTTGCAAGGATGAGTACAAAGGCAGGTAGAAAGATTATAAAAAGACGTAGAAAAAAAGGCAGAAAGAGACTTACTGTATGATAACACTTTCAAAGTCTGAAACTATAAAAAATATTTTACATAAAGGCAAAAAAAAGGTTTTCCCTGATTTTATAGTTATTTATAGGGAAAATAACTTAAATTATCCACGATTTGCTTTCATTGTTTCAAAGAAGGTTTCAAAAAGAGCAGTTGATAGAAATAGAGCAAAAAGACTTTTGAAAGAGCTTGTAAGGAAATATTTTGGTCTTATATCAGGAAAAGGATTTGATATAATTTTTATAGCAAGAAAGTCTATTCTCAGTAAAAAATTACAAAACCTTGAACCAGAGTTTTTTAATTTTCTAAAAGATTTAAATAATGATAGCAAAGCTATTAATCAAGCTTATAATTCTTTATAAAAGATTTTTATCACCTTTATTTCCAAACTCATGTAGGTATTATCCTACTTGTTCAAGTTATGCAGTAGAGGCAATAAACAAATATGGTGCTTTTAAAGGTAGCCTAAAGGCAATCTGGAGAATAATTAGATGTAATCCTTTTTCAAAAGGTGGTATTGATTATCCATAAAACAATGGAGAGGTGCTTATGAACCAGCAGGAAGATATACAAAAGCGATTGATGATATTTTTTCTTATAGTTTCTGTTTTTATGATTGGATACTATATATATGGAAGTTTCTTTTTGGAAAAAACACCAGTAGAAGAAAAAAAGCAAACAAATACACAATCTGCTCAAAACATAGATAATAATAGCTCAAGCAACAATCTACAAAATAATTTATCTTCCCAAAATATAACATATTCTTCAACAGGAACATTTAACCTTATATTAGACGGCAGAAGATTAAACGCTGATAATCTAAAAAATACTGTAAAAGTTGAAACTAAATTTGGATACATAGAATTTTCAAAAATAGGTGGAAGAATTGTTTCTATATTTTTAGATAAATATAACACTGATATAATCAGTAAGTTTTCAAAACAAAATAAAATATTTCCCGGAGAAATTATAACAACAGACCCAGATACTACTATTTTACTTAATTTTTCTGAGTATTCTTATAAAAGAGATAAAAATCATATAATTTTTACGCTAAACAAAAATGGTATTACAGTAAAAAAAGTATTTACCTTAAATGAACTTGGAGATATATCTGTAAATTTAAGTGTAACAGGCATTACAAATACAGGTCTTGCTTTAATTAATGGAATATCCCTTAATGATGAAGGAAGTTTTGGACATTCTGGAGCCATTATAAAAACAGAAAAGGGATTGATAAAAATTGATAGTGATATAGAGACAGAAAGAGTTATAAGAGGAAACATATACTTTGCTGGAGAAGAAAATAAATATTTTATGCAAATTTTTGCATTTAAAAGCCCTACACAGATAACCCATGTAGTTCCTGTTGCTGAAAATAAAACGATAACTTTTACAGAAATTCCTTATAATGTTGAAGGGTTTTTTTACGGTGGAGCAAAACTGTACTCTCTACTTGGACAGTTAACGGAAAAATATAAAAAACAATGGGGAATTGATTTATCCTTAAGGGATACTATAGATTTTGGATTTTTTGGTATTCTTGGTAAACCTTTATTTTTAGTTCTTCACTTTATATATAACTATATACCTAACTGGGGCATATCTATAATAATTTTAACAATTATTCTTCGAATTTTATTTTTCCCTTTAAATCATAAAAGCTTAAAAGCAATGAAAAAAATGGCAGACCTTGCTCCAGAAATAGAAAAACTAAGAAAAAAATATGCTAAAGACCCACAAAAACTACAAGCGGAAATAATGAAGCTTTATGCTGAAGCCGGTGCAAACCCTATGAGCGGTTGTTTACCAATTCTTGTACAGATTCCTGTTTTTATTGCACTTTATAATGTTTTAATGGTAACTGTTGAACTAAAAAATGTACCATTTTTATGGATACCTGACTTATCAGATAAAGACCCTTATTATATACTTCCTATTTTAATGGGGTTATCTATGGTAGCTCAGCAGTGGATAACACCTTCAAGTGATAAAAATCAAAAAATGATTATGTATATAATGGCAGGTGTTTTTACTTTCTTATTTATGAATTTTCCAGCAGGACTTGTTTTATATTGGTTAACGAATAATATATTAGGACTAATTCAAAGTTTAATTATTAATAGACAAATCAGTAAAAGTAAAAAATAAAACGATGGAACTAACAGAAATTTCTTATATAGAAGATACTATTGTCGCTAATGCTACACCGCTTATTCCTTCAGCTGTTTCTATAGTAAGGATAAGTGGAAAAAATGCTCTTAATATAGGCAAAAAAATTTTTAGAAAAGATAACTTAGAACCTAGAAAAGTTTACTATGGAAAATTCTACAGTCATACAGGAGAAGTTATAGATGAAGGTCTGCTTATTTTCTTTAAAGCACCTAATAGTTTCACAGGAGAAGATGTTATAGAACTTCATACTCACGGAAGTGTTCCTGTGATAAAAAAAATTATAGAAGAAGCTATCTTTTACGGAGCAAGATTTGCTAAGCCGGGGGAATTCACAAAAAGAGCATTTTTAAATGGAAAAATAGATTTAACGCAAGCAGAAGCTATAGCCCAGCTGATTGAAGCAAAAACAGAAAGAGCCTCAAAGATAGCTATAAATATGCTTGAAGGGAAACTATCAAAGCAGATAAATTCTTTGAGAAATATACTTTTGGAACTTATGGCACTTATAGAAGCAGAACTAAATTTTCCTGAAGATGTTGAGAGTGTAGATAACAACCTTATAAGAGAAAAACTACAGCAGGTTATAGATAGCATAGATAGATTAATTTCTACATACAAAAAAGGTCAAATTTTAACTAATGGAATAAAGTTAGCTATTGTAGGAAGACCTAATGTTGGAAAATCTTCTTTATTTAATGCTCTTGTAGGCTATGAAAGGGCTATAGTATCAGAATATCAGGGAACTACCAGAGACTTTATAGAAGAGACAATATCAATAAAAGGAATACCTGTAAAGCTTTTAGATACTGCAGGACTAAGGCATACAGAAGATAAAGTAGAAAAAATAGGTATAGAAAAAGCAAAGGAAAAACTTAATGAAGCTGATATTATAATTTTTGTATTTGATGCATCTGAAGGATGGACTAAAGAAGATGAAGATATTTACGAAGAAATAAAACAAAAAAATCCTATAATTGTTGGAAATAAAATAGATTTACTACTTGATAAAAATCAGAGAAATAATATTTTTAAGAATATAATTTATGTTAGCTCAAAAACAAAACAGGGTATTTCATCTTTAGAAGATAAAATCTTTGAAACGTTAAATATAAAAGAAAGTTCTGATGAAGAAATTTATATTAACCTTAGACATTATAAAGCACTTGAGAAATCAAAAGAGATTTTAGAAAACTCTTTAAAAAATCTTGAAATGTTAAAAGACCAGAAAGAAATATTAATGCTTGACATCCAAGAGGCAGAAAAATATTTAGAAGAGATAGTTGGTCAAATAACAACTGAAGATGTTCTTGAAAATATTTTTAGTAATTTCTGTATAGGAAAATAAAAAATAAAAAGGAGAAGGATAGACATGGCGTTGGCAAACCTAAGCACAATTTCTGTAGATGAACTAAAAAATATGACTTTACAGGAACTTCAAAAACTCGGTAAAGATATAGGTCTTCAAAGAACAACAGGTCTGAAAAAACAAGAACTTATCAACAAAATTTTAGAAAAAAAAGCCCAGGAAGAAGGTTTAAACTTTATACAGGGAGTTTTGGAAGTCCTTCCAGAAGGATACGGTTTTATACGTTCTATCGAAAATAACTATGCACCACATTCTACTGATATTTATGTTTCTCCATCTCAAATAAAAAAGTTTGGTCTAAAAACAGGAGACTATATTGTAGGTATAGCTAGACTTCCAAGAGAGGGAGAAAAATATAGAGCTCTTATAAAGATAGAAACTGTAAATGGAGAAAAACCAGAACTTATAAGACAAAGAAAACCGTTTGAAAAACTTATACCATTCCATCCTACAGAAAGATTTAATCTTGAATATGACCCTTCTGATTTATCAACAAGAGTTGTTACCTTAGTCTCACCTATTGGAAAAGGTCAAAGAGGTCTAATAGTAGCACCACCTAAAACAGGAAAAACAGTGTTAATTCAGAGAATAGCAAAAGCTCTAATAAAAAATCATCCAGAGGTACATTTAATTATTCTACTTATAGATGAAAGGCCTGAAGAAGTTACTGAAATGAGAAGAATAGTAGGGGAAGGAGCAGAAGTAGTTGCATCAACTTTTGATGAACCACCAGAAAGGCACATGCATGTAGCTGAACTTGTAATAGAAAGAGCAAAAAGGCTTGTAGAACACAATCAAGATGTTGTTATTTTACTTGATTCAATGACAAGACTTGCAAGAGCATCTAACGCTACTACCCAACCATCAGGAAGAGTATTATCTGGTGGACTTGAAGCTACAGCACTCCAAAGACCTAAGAAATTTTTTGGTGCTGCAAGGAATATAGAAGATGGAGGAAGTTTAACAATACTTGCAACAGCTTTAATTGAAACTGGCTCTAGAATGGATGATGTAATTTTTGAGGAATTTAAAGGAACTGGTAATATGGAACTTTACCTTGATAGAAGGCTTATGGAAAGAAGAATTTTCCCTGCTATAAATATAGAAAAATCAGGTACGAGAAAAGAAGAGCTATTATTAGAAGACTGGGAACTGCAGAGGATATGGATAC
>JALSSG010000094.1 GCA_026984355.1 Hydrogenothermaceae bacterium | reverse complement strand
TGATTAATTTTTCGCCAGAGTTTTTTCTCTTCTTCCTCAATCTTCCTTAATACAAAATCCTTCAATTTCTTATCTATTCTTTCTTTTAACTGCCTTTTTTTCTCTGGGTTATGCTCGTTGAAAAATTGATGTTGGAGGTCTTTAATCTCTTCAAAGGCTTGGTTAAGGTCAACTAATCCAATAAGTGTTCCGTTCACTTTTTGTTGGGGTTTATCTTTTAATCCTTTAATCTTCTTTTCTATCTTTATTACTTCCTTTTCTAATTCTCTTACTTCTTTGTTATTTTTACCCTTTTTCCTTGCAAGCTCAAAAAGAAGTTTTCTTTTTTCGTTTAATTCTTTTTCTAACAGCTCAATCTGTGAAGCCACATCTTTTTTATACTCACTTTCAACCGTTAAAGGAATTACTTCGTCTCCAATGACAAGTTCTTCTAAAAGAGAGTTTCCACACATTATTTTATAATCAAGGTTTGGAAGGGGTTCTATCTCATAAGGATTTTCCTCATCTACTATTAAAGAAAGCCATAACCTTAATTTTGCTATTTCTGTTGCTCCAATGTCTATGTCTACTCCATAGATAGAGTTTTCTATTGCCTCTTTTTTTAAATGGTAAAAGTTATTTTCTCTCTCCAGTAAACTTCTTGCTTTAATAATTTCGTGTAAAACGCCAACTAAAAACGCACCACTTCCACAGGCTGGGTCAACGATTTTCAGGTTTTTGAGTTCTTTATTTATTGCTTCAGCATTTTTCTTTATGCTATCTGGTAAGTTTTCAAACTCTTCTGTTGTGAAAATCTGTTTAACATCTTCAACCGGTAAGTTTAATTTATCTGATAGATAATAAATAATACTTTGCTGGGACATGTAGTGGACTATTTCCCTTGGTGTGTAAAATGCTCCCTGTCCTTTTCTTTCATTTTCAGATATTAGATTTTCAAAAACTTTTCCAAGCATTTCAGGATCAACTGCAACTTCTTTTTCAAGAGGTTCATCTTCTTTTGCTGTAAAGTTGTAAGTATCAAAAATATCTAATATTCCATCTTCATCTTCATTTGAAAAGATTTCGTCGTCTATATACACATTGATACTTTTGTAGTCATAAATTGGTTCAAATAAACCACCGTTCAAAAATGGTATTCTGCAATTAAATATTTCTGACCAGTCTGGTATCATCTGATTTTCTCTGGGATTGTTTAGAGTTTCATAAAATAAAGGCACAAGATAATCTAAATAGTAGTTTTTGTTTTCTAATTTTGCTTTCTCAAAAAGATTTCTTAAAAATTTTTTATCACCTTCCCCATAAGGTTTTTCTTCAGGAACTCCAAGCCAGCCTTTCTTCTGTAAAAAGTATAAAAATACAAGCTGTCCTAATAATTTTTTGGCAAAATTTTCAACGGAGTAGCCGTTATCTTCAAGATTTTTTATAAGAGGAATGTTGACAGGTTCTTTTTCTATATGCTCCTTTAGTTTTAAATAAAGATTTCTGTAATGCAGGAAAAACTCTTTTGTTAAAGGCTCTACGCTAAAGGCTTCTTTTATTTCTTCTATGGTAGTTGGTGGATTTCCTATAAGCTGAAACAGTTGTTTTGCTGGTGTGTGAACCGGCTCATTTTCTCCAATTAGATAGGAATATCTTTTCGGTGGTGTTTTTAGTTTTCCCCTTTTTTCCCAGTCTATATCTACAAATGAAAGTCTCCATCGTGGATAATCAGGATTATAAAAAACTGCTAATATTCCAGAGGGCATTGAGTATGCATTTTCGATTATATATTTCCTTATTATTTCTCTCTGCTGAATTCTTGCTTTTTCTATTTTTGAAGGGTTTTCTGTTTCAATCAATATAACGTGCAAATTTTTATGTTCCTCATCTTGAAAAGCTTTTATAGGAATGGCTGTAAAATTTTCATCTGAAACTTCAAAAAGTTCTTCTTCTGTGGGGTTTAGGTTTTGTGTTATTTCCCTTACAAAATCAAAAAATAAGTTTTGATTAAAACCGCTTGAAAGTAGTCTTTTTAGTTCTTCCTGTGTCAATTTCTCCCTCCATTTGGAGATTATTTTACAGCTTAAGCTTATTTATTATTCTTTTTAGAAATTCTAATTCTTTAAATATTTTGTTTAACGTATCTACTATTTTTTCTTTTTCATCTTCATATTCGTGGACTAACATATTTCTAAGCTCTCTTAGTTCAAACCACTTTTCTTTATCTATATCAATTCCATATTTATTAGCCAAGTTTATTACATCAATAATTGGTAAGTTTTCAACATTTTCTCCCTTTAAATAAAGGTAACTTCTTATTAGTTTTCCTAAAGTTTCTTGCAATTTTGAATATCTATAGGTTATCTGGTCTAAAAATGGAATAAGCTCTTCTGACTGTAAAATCTTTTCAACTTTTTCCTGTGTTAATGGGATATAACTTTGATTTTTTAATTGCTCAAAGGCGTATTCTAACCTTTTTATATGTTTTTCTATTTCTTTTAGATATTTTTGGTGCCTTAAAGTATGAATTTCCAAGTTGTTCAAATTAAAACTCCTGTTTTTTTGGCAATTTTTTGAATGTTTTTATTATCATAATTAGCTATTATAACGTCAATTTTTTGTTCACCTATTCTACTCTTCAACCTTGATAAAAATTTTAACTTTTTTTCAAAAATGTTTTCTGTGTTGTCAGGTTCTATCAGAAGGTCTATATCTCCCCCTTTTTTGTTTATATCTGTTCTACTTCCAAATAGATATACTTTTACGTTTTTTCCAAAAATTTCTCTGGCAGTTTCTTTGATTGCTTTAATTTCATTTTCTGAAAGTCTTATTTTAAGGTTTCTGTTCATTATTATCTTATTTAAAAATTCTTTAATGCTTTTTATAATACTCAGCTATTTCTTTTAAAGCTCTGTTTAAATCTTCAGAAAGTAATATGCAACTAATATATATACAAATTATGATACATCAAAAAATTGTAGTATTATCTGTGATAAATTTTTTTTATATATTACCAATACTGTAAAGTTATGAAATTAGAAGAGTATAAAAAAGCTTTAAAAGATAAAGGAAGAATAAAAGCTCCTTCAATTATAGAGTTAGAAAGACCACCAACACATCCCGGTGAAATTTTAGAAGAAGAGTTTATTAAGCCTCTCGGTATTACGCAGTCAGAACTTGCAAGGAAACTTAATGTCAGTGTTAGAGCAGTAAATGAGATAATTAATAAAAAAAGGAAAATAACTCCTGAAATGGCTATTAGACTGGCACTTGTATTTGGAAATACTCCTGAATTTTGGCTTGAACTTCAAACTGATTACGATTTATGGCAGGCATACCATAATCCAAGTAGAAAGATGAAAAAATTGCTTGTAGAGCAATCTTAAACAAATATTTCCGAAAGTATAATTTCTGTTGGAGAGTATCG